>JAJZOT010000182.1 GCA_021847855.1 Thermoplasmata archaeon
ACAAGAAATTGAAAGAGAAATCTACAAAAATAATGCGGTAATCCGCCACTTCGGGCCGGTAGATCAGCGGAAGATCGCTTGCTTCGCAAGCAAGAGGTCTCGGGTTCAAATCCCGACCGGTCCATTATTTTACTCCGTGGATTCTTTTTACTGATAGGTATTCGAGACAACCATGATCACGAATAGCACTGTAAGACCGTGTTGGGCCGAAGTAAAGGTGGGAGGCAATTTCCCAGACCATCTTGCCGGATGATCAGGCAGGGGTCATCGAAGCCCTGTATGCAAACATATTCCCACTCTGTGTCTACTCCTGATTATTTCCTGTAATTGTCTGCCTTCATCAGTCAATATTATGTCTCATAATCATAAACCTGCTCTCACTTGCAAGCTTCCGGAAGATAGACCAGCTGTTCATCGGAGTATCATCCGTGGAATGGCTGTCTGTATTGCTATGGGGCTTTGAAGTCTGGAATTTCCTAGTCGTGACGATACTCATTTTCACGCATCCTGCCAGAGGAACGCTCGGAGTATTGGCATACGGGTTCCCACTGGGGCTTTTGCTACATCAAATATAAAGATCCTCTGGTTCACTCATTTATATGCGCTTCTCTGGGCATGCGTAACAACTGCCGTTATTCTCAACATATTGTGGGTTTATGCGTGGTTGAACACAGGGATGTTCCCCAAAAACATGTTCAGCAGGGAAATCGCTGAGAAGGGCGCAGTTCCAGTGTGCAAATCGGGGAATAACAACTAAATGAAATACAGGGAAAGAAGCGTGATGGTCAGGACAGGCAGCGCAATTATGAATCCTACCTTCATGTAGTACCCGTATCCAATTTTTATTCCATTCTTACGATCCAGTGTGTGAAGCCATAGAAGCGTTGCAAGAGACCCTATGGGAGTAAATTTCGGTCCTATGTCATTTCCTATGACGTTTGTGTAAATAAGATAATTTGCACTATGAATTGAGGAGATGGATAGTGCCCCCAGCATAACAGAAGGCATGTTGTTCATACTTGAAGCCAGGAAGGCGAAGAAGTATCCAGAAAAAACATATGGAAGTGGCCCCTGCAGAGACACTATGTGCGACAGCAAAATAACCATAAGTTCCGTGAGCCCGTTCAAACCGAGACCGTAGACAACGAGATACATCCCGAATGAGAATATGACTATCTGCCATGGTGCTTCCCTGATGATCTTGGCTGTATCTATTTTGCCGCCTGACCTTGCAGAAATCATCACAAATGCTGCTACTGCGACAGATATGAATGCAATTGGGACATTATAGATCCCCCCAACCGAATATAGAATTATGAGGACTGTTATTACTGGAACGCTCATCTTCGCGATGAGTGGAGATCGTATTGCTTCCCCTGGATTTCCCAGGGTTTGGGTTGCATAGTGCGATATGACTGTTTTCCGATAGAATAGGTATAAAATAGCAAGGGATACAGCAATGGACACAAGATCCGGGAGTATCATCACCCTGGCGTAACCAAGGAATGAAATGTGGAAATAGGTGGCGCTCACTATATTCACCAGGTTGCTCACAGATAGAGGAAGTGACGCAGAATCCGCAATGAAGCCCGTTGCCATTATGAAAGGGAGAATGTATTTCCTCTCCACATTCATGTTTACGAGCATTTCGTACACTATTGGGGTGAGGATAAGGGCAGTTCCATCGTTGGCAAATATTGCGGATATTCCGGACCCGAGAATTATAATAAAGAGGAACAGTAGGTTCCCATGTCCTCCTGCCCTGCGTGCAATCTTAAGGGCAGCATACTTGAAGACACCCGCCTCATCCAGTGCAAGTGATATGAGAATTATCGCTATGAAAGTGAAAGTAGCATTCCATACAATATCCCATACTGCTATGACACTGGAGAAATTTATCATGCCTAGAGCGTAACTGGTAGCTGCCCCAATCAGGGCGGAATATCCAATTCCAATGTTTTTTGGCCTTTTTATGACCAGGAACAGTGTTATTGTGAAGATTGCAGCGGAAACATAGAAGCGAAATGAAAGCATCATTAGAACAACCGGATTCTTCTGGTAAGCCCAACTTTGTATATTAACATATACTAATATGCATTTTAACATGTCAATGCAGATAGAGCATTTTAGGCATCGGTAGGATTTAATTAATATATTCGCATATACTTATGAGATGTTGATATGGGAGGAAAAATAGCAATAGTAATAACTTCAGGGCTGGATCAGCGCGCAAAGGTTATGTCCGGACTCCACGTTGCAAAGAGGATTCATGATGCAAGAACGGAAAATGGCATAGACAGGGTTGAGGTTTTTCTCTTCACTGGAGGTGTCAGGTCTCTTGAAAAGGGCCAGGACAATGGTGAGGTGCTGGATGCAATCAAGGAACTGAGGAAATCTGGCATAACGATTGAAGCCTGTTCAAACCAGGTCAAGAACTGGAACATGGAGGATATTTTCTCCAGCAACGGAATAGATCTGAAATTCGCCAGGGATGCATTCTCCCGGTATGCAGTTGAGGAATACACAATTATATCGTTCTGACGGACTCAGGAGCAAAGATGACAGAAAAGAATCTGCCGGTGTTCAGGGTTCTTGACACCGAATCGAGCCATGGAAGATATTCGCAGTCCACCAAAGAAATAACTTTTGATGATCTGGTTAAGTTCCATGGGCACGCCTGCGATGGCCTGTACCGGGTCACATATGCTCTCTCAGTTGCATTCAAAATCCTTTTTCCTAGTGGTGTCATTGATCGCACTGACCTAAGGGCAATATCACGGAACAGCCCATGCCTTGGAGACGCTGTCTCATATCTCACTGGTGCAAGAGTAAGATTTGGAACGCAGGATGTCATGAGCGAGCCCGGTGTCTGGTATATATTGCAGAGAATTTCCACAGGAAAGGCCGTTGAGGTGACAGAAGATAGCGAGTTTTTCCCTGTAGAGATATCCGATGCAGAGGCATCGCTTATTTCTGCCACTAAAGAAGAACTTCCCGGAAAGCTGGATCTCCTGAAATCCCTTCAGGACAATTGGGTGAAGAACACTCTTCTGAAAACGAGACCAGAGGATCATTATCATGCCAGGAAGATTGAACATAAATGGAAGGAAGTGCCCTATTCAAATAAGGGCATAAGAACTGATATTATATTTAAGGATGTGATTCGATATCATGATGCATCCACAGTATAGGTCTGATATACTGAAGATGGCTGATATTTTCAAGGTACTTGGTGATTCAAACAGGCTGCGTATCCTGTCACTCATCAGCCATCAGGAACTGTGCGTTTGCGAAATAACCTCTATACTTGATATATCGCAATCTAATGCTTCCCAGCACTTGGCCAGGCTGAGGTCTGTTGGTCTCGTAAAGGAAAGGAGACATGCTCAGTGGATATATTATTCTCTAAATCCGGAGGCATTTCCATTGATTGCGGAAATTCTGGGATATCTTCCAGATGTATCAGATGAACTGAAAAAGATAGAAAATCTAACCAATCACCCAAACTGCAAATTATGAATCAAAAAAGTAAGAGCGGAGGATTATTTACTGCCAACTTTGCCTAGGCCTTTCAATATATTTATAGTGACAGCAAGGCCAGCTTCCACTTCCGGTTCCTTAAGCTCACTTAGCAGGCTGAATGTCTCATGAACCTTAGGTTCCTTCGAGAGGTGCCCAGAAGAAATGCCGTCAAGAAGTGCAACCATCCCATCAACAACCTGCGGATCAGATATCTTTGATAGTATCCCAGAAGAGAGTTCAGAATAGATGACACTCCCTTCAGCATATCATCAGTGAGGACACTCCGCAGATTGGCAACAAGATAGGTAAGTCCATGAAGGGATTCACCCATCCCGGTTTCCTCAAGCGTCCTCACCCATTCAACAGATCTTGAAATTGTTCCAATGTTGTCCAACAGCGATTCAACGGCTTTCCTTGTTTCAGGATTCGCCAGTTTCCTGTCAAGAATCTCAGCTACATCATTGTTCATCGTACTACCACGTTTAGGACAGGTTTTACAGTAATATTCCAGTATATGTGTTATAGATCAACTTCAGCCAGTAGAATGAATATTATAGCCGAGTTTTTTAGAAATAATGTAACCTGCGTGAAAGAGTACGAAATAAAAGACGAGCATTATTATTGCTACCATCACAATCAGGGAAGGCGTATCTATGATCCCAAACCCCTCTCCCCAGAATATTACAACTATTGTCAGTAAAAGCGCAATTGTCTGCACAGATCCTAGTTTTTTCAGCAGGTTGGAAAAATATTGCTTCTTCTGGAAAACTCTCCTCGTTATGATTCCGACAATCATTGGTAAGACTAGATAAAGTAAAGCACTCTCAAGGATCAGGAATGGACTCACAGTCACAGAAGCTCTCGTCAGGAAGTAAACGAGTAGGGGAGTTGCCATTATCTGAATTATTGTGTTCCAGGCAACAAGAGAAACTCCAAGAGGTAAGTTACCCTTTGCGAGGTCAGTCCAGACCATTACCATCCCGATACAAGGAGCCACTCCAAGAAGTACAACCCCTACCAACATCTGTGATGCTATTGTGGAACTCAGGATGCCTAAAGGCATGTACACAGCATAGATAAAGAAATATGCTGTTC
>JAJZOT010000183.1 GCA_021847855.1 Thermoplasmata archaeon
CTCGATTACATTGCCATACTTGATACAACCATTATAGTTGGATTATCTGTAATTGCAGCAAATCTGATAGCAGATATACTTTATGGCGTACTCGATCCAAGGGTGAGATTAGAATGATTGAAAACGTGACTCATAAGCAGGAGGAAAAAAAGGATACGCAAGGGAAATTAAATTTTTATCTAAAGATGGTATATAAGGATAAAACTGGATTTGCCGGGATGATCATTGTCCTCATATTTTTCGGCTGGTCATTTATACAGGGTATGCTTGAAATCTTTTCCGGAATGTTTAGTGACCCTCATCTTGGAAGTATCCTTTTGCCCCACAATCCATTTAACTTTAACTACCACATTTCAATGCAGGGGCCAAGTTCGACTTATCTACTTGGTACAAACGCCGAGGGTGAAGATATTCTTTCTAGACTTTTATACGCAGTTCCAAGGGACGCTTTCATTGCAGTGTTGGTTGTTGCTTCCGCAATATTGATTGGAGCAGTTTTAGGCATTACGGCAGGATATATGGGAAAAATGACCGATGAAATTATAATGAGGGTAACAGACGCATTTCTCGCAGTACCAGCCCTGATACTTGTCATAGCAATCAGTGTGGTGCTTAATGCAACTTATACCGGGGCAATAATAGGTTTGATGGTTGTCTGGTGGCCAATTTACACTAGATTCTTCAGGGGTCAAACCTTAAAGATTAAGAACTTGGATTTTGTACAGGCTTCCAAAATAAACAATGTTTCCAAAATAAGATTTTTTTTCAGGTACCTCTTCCTAAACGACACAGATCCAATTATAGCATATGCCGCACTGGATTTCGGCAACGTAATATTGACCTATTCTACACTGGCATTTCTAGGAATAGGTTTAACACCACCAATCCCGGAACTTGGTTCAATGGCAGCGGATGGTGTGGGCGCTCTTCCAACGGCATGGTGGTGGGCAATATTTCCAGGCCTCGCAATTCTGGTTATTGTTATCGGGTTTGTTTTATTAGGTGATAGACTTCAGGACATAATATCAAATAGGATCAATTATTAGGTGACGAAATGCTGTTGACTATCAGAAATCTGAGTGTATTTTATAATACCGTAGTTGGTAAATTTAAGGTAATTGAAGACATGAATCTTGATTTGGAAGAAGGCGATATAATCTCACTTGTCGGTGAATCTGCCTCTGGGAAATCGACACTGGGGCAGGTTCTTACAAGGATGTTACCGGGCACTGGATCCGCCGAAGGTGAAGTTATTTTCGATGGCAAAGATGTTCTGAAAATATCTGAAAACAGAATGACAGAAATCAGAGGTACATCTATTTTCATGATTTTTCAAAATCCATTAAACAGTTTAAATCCAGTAAAAACAGTTGGTTTTCAGTTGATTGAAGCAGCAAGGATAAGAAGGGAAAGAGACCATTTAAGCACGGATGAAGCCGAAATGCGGAAAGAAGCAGAAGAATCTCTTATCAGTCTAAGACTTCCAGATGCAGATTCCATTATGAGAAGATATCCGCACGAGTTATCCGGGGGACAAGTCCAAAGAGTCGTTATATGCATGGCGTTGCTTCTTAAACCAAAAATTTTGATAGCAGATGAACCAACCACTGCCCTGGATGTTACAATACAGGCTCAGGTAATTAACCTACTAAGAACGTTAAATAAAGAGATGAAAATGACCATAATTTTCATAACGCATGATATTGGACTAGCATATGTTCTTTCCAACAATCTAGTAGTCTTGTACAGTGGAAGGATAATGGAATCGGGAAACACAGAAAGCATCATTAAGAAACCACTTCATCCATACACGTCAGGACTAATCGGTAGCATACCAAATTCTTCAAAGACTTCTGGAAAGCTTTTTTCAATCAAGGGGTCTCCGCCATCTTATCTATCATTACCAGATGGTTGTAAATTCAGCAACAGATGTCAGTTCGTGTTTGAAAGATGTATGCAAGAAGAACCCAAACTACTGGACGTTCAAGATAGAAAGGTTAAGTGTTGGTTATATGAGTGAAATATACAGATTTGAAGATGTAAGGAAATACTATCTGTCGCAGAAAAGAGGACTATTAGAAATTGCCATGAGGACCAAACCAATCTATGTTAAGGCACTTGATAACGTAAGTTTCACACTGACATCGAATCAGGTGCTGGCCGTGGTTGGTGAGAGCGGTTCTGGAAAGACTACCATGGGAAAAATCATGGTAACTTTAGAAAAACCAACTTCGGGTAAGGTATTTTTTAGAGGGGAAGAGGTAAATAAAAAGAATACGGCAGATATAAGGGAAAATATAGACATGGTTTTTCAAAATCCCTCAACGTCATTGAATCCAAGAATGAAAATCAAGCATATAATATCAGAATCCTTGAAAAATTTTGACGAGGAAAAGGTACAGGACATAATGCAACAGGTTGGATTGCCCTATAATGAACTTAAGGATAAACAACCAAGGGAATTGTCGGGTGGTCAGGTACAGAGGGTAGCAATATCTAAAGCGATAATCAAGAAACCGGAGCTCATCGTTCTGGACGAGCCCACTTCTGCGCTGGACGAATCTATTCAGGCACAGATATTGAATTTACTCGTTGACCTACAGAAGCAGTTCAAACTTACATACGTATTTATCACACACAATATCTACGTTGCGAAATATATTGCTGATTTTATAGTTGTTTTATATGCTGGCAAGATTATTGAATATGGAAAAAATGAAGAGGTGTTGGAAAAGCCACTGCATCCATACACTCAGCTTCTTATTACTTCAATACCCACAACAAATTCCAAGGAACTCAAGCCTCCCGTGGGAGATGTACCAAGCCTGATTAACAGGCCAGAAGGATGTAGTTTTCATCCAAGATGCCCATTTGCAATGGAAAGATGCAAAACTCAAGAACCTCCTCTTAGGAATCATGGAAATTACCTGGTAGCTTGCTGGTTGTATGAATAAAGCCATCAAGAAGACTATTGTTAAAGGTACAATACTTTTAATGGCGTTCTCCCTTTTCCTCGAAATTAGACCAGGTAAAATAATTGATTACTTAATCTTCGTATTTGTCTATTATCTACTTCTAATTATATACATTGCACTCAAGAGCTCATACAGATTTAGTATATCTCAAGACGGTCTTCACGCCGATTTGAAATTTCGTAAGATCAATCTGAAGTATGAAGGAATAATTGACGTGTTCGAGAACAGTGGTTTCCTGCAACGTAAATTCAATCTATCAACAGTATATGTCATACACAAAGGAGGAAATATAGTAATTAAAGACGTGGAGAATGGAAAAGAGATAGAGCAAAAGATCCGGCAAAAAATGGGCTACTCCAAGGAATCTGAAGTTAAAGGAGGAACAGTTAAAGATGGGCTGTCCAAAAATTTATGATTTCTTAAGGTATTTATCAAACATTACTTCAAAATTTTCCGTTATATCGACAGGTATTTCAGCCTTATCACCAATGTTTAGTATTGATATTAAACCGGATAACCTCATAATCTCGCGTCTAACTGAATCTTGAAGCTCTATAAGTTCCATACTCAAACCGGCATTTTCAGATCTAAGCTGGAGAATACTCATTATCAAACTCATTTTTTCGGATTTTCGATTTTCTCGTATATTGAGGCCTGCATCTTTAAAATCGTATCCAGGTCCATTTTTATCGACAGTATCTGATTCCTTTTTAGTTCTATCTCTTTCTTCCATTTTAACACCTCTTCATTCAAAGATTCTAGATTTTTATCCCATAAATTATCCATAGAATCAACGCCCATGTTAACTGTATAAGATACATTTACTAAATCATTATGGAAATCTGAGTGTAGTATAATGATGGAATGGTTATCCTCCCCTCATTCTGCCTTCCCTGATGTGCGAAACATTCTTATACCAATATTTGTCTTTACGTACGATGAAAAGTTCACAAAAAATAATTGTGGTTGTCGTCGCCCTCGTTTTAATTGGCGTTGGTGGGTTCTATGCCTATAAAGCTACTCGCCCGTCAACCAATTTGCCAGCTATGAATCTGACTACTCTGTCACCGGTTAATGCATTAACTCAGGAACAGCTGTCATCGCTTGCAACCAACTTTAAAGCTATAGGCTTGCCTATATCTGTAAAGGCCGTAACCCCATCTGTAACTGACGGATGGAACACGCCAAACGGTACACCAAGGATGGTAGACCTGGGTTGGTTTCCCGATTGGCCCGACCCTGTTGCACAGCAGTTAATGGCAGTGAGTGATATACAATACGGAGGACTATCTGGTGATCTCCCATGGTTCGATAATTCAACACTACAGAAAATGTACCAAACTTTGGAATTCAATACAAATCAGACACAGCAGATTCAAAATGTCTCGCAGGCTTACAGTATAATATATAATCAGGCTCCGTGGATCTGGCTACCAAACCCTGATACTTACTTCTTTGTACAACCGTACGTAAACAACTTCACATACAACCCATATCAGGCATATTACTACAATATGATGTCATACAATACGTCAGCAGTAAATGGATTAAAGGCTCCTGCAAACAGTACCCTAACTGACTCTGCGCAACTTGCGGCACCAGATGCGCTTGATCCTGCGACCGGCTTTTACACTCAGGATGG
>JAJZOT010000184.1 GCA_021847855.1 Thermoplasmata archaeon
CAGGTATGAAGGGCTCGTAGTGTAATGGATATCACACAGGCCTCCGGAGCCTGTAATCCGGGTTCAACTCCCGGCGGGCCCGTCAGTTGTCCGGTTTGAATCTGCTTGAAAATCTTCAGAGGATGACGTTTCATGGCCTGAATGGCGCTCGATGTGCCGCCTGCAGAATCCTGTATTTATTTCGTTCCGGTTTTTTCATTGAACAGCTTCCCGTAGCCGATCTTTTTCAATATTTCTGTGGAAGCGGGCATCAGGTTGAGGTACCATATCCGGTGCTCTTTTCCAAGCGTGATCTCCATCCTCTCAACCCTTGAAAGGGAGTCAAGGAGTTCCTGCATGGCCCCCCACTGCTCCCTGTAACCGGACTCCCTCAGGAAATGTAAGGGGACAGCAGTGATCCTGCATGCAGTGACCATGACGAATACATATCCCCTGACACGCCTCTCCAGCCTGTGCCTCACGGGAACGATCTCCTCGTGTGTCCTCATTGTCCTGAAGACCTTCTCCACGAAATCCTTTTTAAGGTACATGTTCACTATCTCTTCAGCGGAAGTTACGGGTATGTGCACAGGATTGCAGATCTGCCGTCAAGCGTCTCTGATGCATTTATTGCATGTGAATGATGTCGCCATACAATCCTCTTCCCGCCCTTCCTGATTGTCCTCACATCCAGGTAATCCTTCCACTCCCGGACGATCCTGGATATCTCCGCATGTATCTCCGGATCATCCCGTTCCATGCATTCTGCGGACAGGTTATCCAGTTCCTTCCCGATACGGGAAAGCTCTGAATTGCGATCCTCCGAAGCAGTTGCAGTATTGATAAGGCAAGAGAGCCGGGCCATGGTATAAGATAAAAAGGTTGGCTGTAAGCCAACCAGAAGGCCGTTATGCTGTTGCTGTGTTGGTTCCTCTCCTTATCAATGCGTATATTTCTGACACGTCGTGCTTGTCAAGCTTCAACATTAGCTTGAACGGCTTCACGTTGAAGAACTGCGCACCCATTGTAGCTTTCATCTCCTCAGGTGTTGCTGCGCCTAGGTGGTTTACCATATAGATTGGGTTGTTCCAGTTCAAATCCAAGTTCAGCGTTGAACCTTTCACTTCCATATTGGCAGGCTCGTACCATCCTGATGGATATCTGAGGGCATTTATGCGGTGCTCTAACAACTCTTCATGGTTTGGGCCGAACATTATATTCTTAAATCCTCTTCCCTGACGCTTTTTTAATTCTTTTGCAGCAGCCTTATCCCCCGCGTCAGCCTCAGCCTGCCGTTCTTCAATCTCTTCACGCCTCCCCTTATTTATCTCTACAAGTGTTGGCTTTATCTCTGGATTGTACAGTATTGATATTGTAGTGTATGCAGTCGACGGCTCGTCAGCCCACTTATAAGTAATGAAGAACATACGGAAGTTTGTCAGGACTAATCTTTCTGCTCTAGTCTTGCATGAGTAACCCAAATAGCCCTTCCTAATCAGGGATTTCTCTAAAGTGCGTTTATTTGTAGGATATCTTGGAGCTGGCCCAGTTTCGTTGTTCTTTATGGCATTTACTGACGAGCTTATTTCATGAATGGCCTTCAAAGGATTAAGTATTGTCGAACCCCACTCTGCCTTTGTCTTCTTTGCGGTTACGACTTTCAATATCTGCTCCCCCTCAATCAGAAACTTTGAGTATTTTCCATTCAAATCCTTTGTTTCATCCATTTAATCGCCTTCGAACATACTGAAATAATATAATATATATCTTTTTTTTGAAAGTAACTGGTCAGTCTGATGTGCCACATCATTACGTGGATGCAACATTCCAGACCTAGAAATCCATATATAATGAATACAGTATATTAAAAGAATGATAGAATTTCCTGCCGAGACACCAAGGGATCGGGAGATGGTGGATAAATTTCGGCGTGCCTGTGAGAATTTAAAGAAGATCGCCGACAGACTGAGGATGAAAACAGGAACCCCGGAGATGAACTCAACGAATACAGGAAGAGACATCCTCCCAATATAGGAGTGAAGAAAGGAAAGACATTCGGCATTGCAGGAAGTATATGCGATGCAAAGGAGTTCCATGGTCATTGTACAGTGGAGGATGTGGACAAGCTCCAGCACAAGCTTGTCTTCAATCCGAATGTCGAGCCCACGAACAACAGGGCGCTGATGCCTTCCGTGATTTTCAGGAAAGTCTACGCTGGATCGGGATCAGAGAGAGGCGCAGAAATATACACAAAACTGTTCTCAATATACTACACACCAAAGCTCGGGAGGAAGAATTTTATCAACGACACTCCCTGAAGTGATAAGGAGGGCAAAACCGGGTTAACTGAATATAGCACGCTAGACTGACCAGTTACTATTGAAATTACCGCTGCATGGCCTTCAATTCTACTATGCGTTTGTTTAGCTTGTCAGCAGCGTCGTTTAACCCGTATTTAACTGCGAGGGCATGCTCAAATTCTAGGTCTATCTGCGCGTCAATAAGCTTTTTCTTGCTCAAATGCCACTGTGCTTCGACCTCATACCCATCCATCGCATCCTGTATTGCCTTTTGCTTTTCGGTTTCTTTGCCCATGAATGCGTATGCTTTCGCTTCGCCTTCCTTTATCTTGCTGTATTCTTTTGTATTCCCTTTCTTCAATCTGCCCTCAGCTTCGGTATATAATTCCAGTGCCTTTGATGCCATCTCGTTCGCTATGTCGGTAAAACCTTTTTCGGAAGCTTCTTTAGCAAGATTCATGCTCCTATATGCAGCATTTACGTATGCCTTCGATTTCTCATCATACAATATGCTTTTCATAGCGCTTTCGTATACGCTGAGGAACTCTGAAGCAGGCATCACACCGTAGTTTATGGCTTTTCTGCGCAGGTCAGATGTTTGGTTAAATCCCCCTAGTGGCAGGCTCGCCAATATTCCATGTTCGTTCTTATTCGATTCTATCTGACCTATCGTATCTTCTGCAATCTTCTTTTCCATAGACTCCTTTACCGTTTTGTCGTTGGTTACTCTTTTCAACGCATTGTAGGTGGCTATATTTTCTGAATGACCAGGCATAGAAGGTGCAACAGTCGATTGCTGGCCAGACATGTTAGAGACTGCTTTATTCAGGTACTCCTCTGCCAGCTTCTTCGTTTTGGTTATCCCATCCAAATCTAAATCTGTCTTGTTAGTCAGCTTTTCCAGATCTGTGCAGGCAGATTTATATGCGAAGCCTATGAGATTGAACTTGAAGTTTTTATTTATATAGTGCTCAGCGACCATTAAGTGCTGCTTCGATGCAAGCCTGAGTGCTTTATCTTGCGAAGAGGTATCTGATGCGGCAGCAAATGCGGATGCAGCATCTTCATATGCCCTTGCCGAATACGAATGCTCCAATTTGATAGCATATTCCTCAGCCTTTTTCATGTATTTTTCGGCATGCTTAAGGGATTTCCTTTCCATTTTTTCTGCCCATGACACATTTTCACCTCTAACCACGTCTTTAAATAAGAACAAATGAGATACAATAGGTTTACCTAAAGTCTTCTCTTTACCCGGCATCTTTCACGTATCTGGTGAAATCAGTCTTTTTTTATCAGAATAACTGTGAAATTTGGCATGTTTCACCATGTTTTTACCTCTGCTTTCTCATATATCTCCATAGCTCACGCTGTCCTTTCAAAAAATCTTGCCCTTCCTAGGTTGTGGCATGTAAACGCCGGTCAAGATTTGTATGAATTATCAACGCCTGAATGCATGGAGAATATGTCAAGCATGTTTACGGACACCCTGCTTGATCAGCAATAATTTGACCCTCTGTTCCGGTCTGAGAGAATAGGAGTGACCTGATCTCGGTATGATCCTTATGGAAGATGCAGCTTCCTAAATAAGTGGATCGGGATCCTTCATAGCCATCTTTATTCTTGCGGAAAACTCCTTTTCGTATGAATGCCAGTCCCTCTTCTTCTTAGAATGTTCCAGCTTATATTTCTTCCAGATGGCGCTGTTGATCGTGACTTTACATGGTTTATTTTTATGGTCATCTGACTTTCATGTGGATTCATGGATAAAGCTGGAGATTGCCGCACCTGAAATATATGGCAGTATTCAGGTGCTCCTTATTTCTGAATCCATACGCCATCTTTTCTATGAGCGCTATCTTTGAATTGATCCCTTCTGCCCTTGCATTGGTGATCCTGTGAACGAAGTAATTCATTATCTTTTCCAGATAGACCTCCATCATCCATGGATGGTGCTGTCCATAAATCCCGGATATTCTCCTTCATGGAATAGGTCTTTCCCGCCAGGAGAGCGGATTTCTTCAGTTCCTCATATTTTCTTTAATCCTACATGAGTGGCTTTTCTATTGGTTGCACAGTTTATCACTGAGACGCTGTTGGAACCAGAGTCAGTTACGTACATATATCCATTCGAGTAATCAAAGGCTGCTGCGGTTGGAATAAGGCCATTTCTATTATTGATTCCTTAATCGCCATTCAGAAGATGATACTCAAAATGAGTAAAGCATACTTTACGTAACCTCCACTGTATGGTTCGTTGCCTGCGGCATTGTAGGAAGCAAGAAGCACATAATTCCCGAATGTTTGAGATGCATTGGCATAACTATTTCCTGT
>JAJZOT010000008.1 GCA_021847855.1 Thermoplasmata archaeon
ACTTGGTTGTGTATTAATCCATCAACAGCAGTTTATGATGTACAAAGGTTATGACCAATAATAACTCGATGAAGAAGCGGCAAGATTGAGGTATTCCCTTAAAACATAAGCAGATGTCGACCGGTCCAAAATGTGTCTTTCTTGCTCCATGATATAGATGAGGAGTGGATTTTTCTCCAAGCTCCATGTGGCATCAAAAATTATGGGCGCTAAGAAACAAGATCATTAGAAGGCTGGGATTGTTAAATTTACTTTTTTTAAATTTTGTCAGAGTGGTAGGTTCTTCCAGTCCATAAGATCCTTGTCATTAAGTGACCTTATTTCGAGCTTTTCAAGAAGATCAACAAAGAGATCATCCCTAATTGAGTCTGCATAGACTTTTTTCTCTGAATGCCGAAATAGGGCTGACGTGATCGCACCGACGGCCATTGCTGACTGAATATGTGAGGCATGGCTTGCACCTTCCTTGATCTGCTTGGAGTAGACCTTGGAAATGTCCTCTTTCTGCAGATCCTTGAGGAAGTCATCCACTGTGTTTTCTAGCTGACGGTTATGCTCCTCTGCCAGAACTACGCGAACCTTGTATGTAGGTTCAAAATCTACCTGGTCGTCATTAACTTTGAACCAGCTCATTGCATCTTTTTCAAAGAATACCTCGGACAAAGCCCTTGCCACAATTTTTGGATTTGAAAAATCAATGTCTCTTGTCAGATCATAAATAACGAGTGAGCCGTCCTCTGAAACTTTCCTGGAATTTACTATGGCGGACTTCAGCTTATCTTCTGCAACCATAATCATGCATTGCAATTTACTGATATAAGGTTTTGATAATGATCGCAGCTATTGATTTTAATAGCGTGCTGGAACTGCTGCAATTTCGAAAATATCCCGTTCAGCATCTAATTGATCTCTATGATCATATATTTTCCCCCCCGGTTACCCATTTCTCACTTATGTCTACCATTATTGGCACCACGATCCTCATCTGTACCATATCTGAAGGAAATCATGGATGTAGTGATCAAAAGGACCTAAAAAGTTAGAGTCATTATTGTTAGATCTTTGGGGTATATAAAAAATATTTACAGGTAATTGAGGCTTTGTGATGGTTAAATCTTGGTACCCACAATGAACCAAAGCGGAGCACAATTAGAATGGACCAGTCGAGAATTGATAATAAAACACATATTGAACTACTTGTCGAACTGTAATACAGAAAATTGAAGTATTTGTAATACATTTAGTATTATGAAAAAGTATACCACAATTTCTGCAAAAATCTCAGAAGAAGAAAGGGAAGAAATCAAGAAACTCAAACTGAATCCCACCGTAATCATTAGAAAGGCTGTGCAGGAAGAAATAAGGAGAGCCAAAAATAAAGGCTTAATCGAGAGAATGGAGAAAGTCAGACCAATAATCTCGAAATTGAAGTTAGAGGAAATAGTGTCAGATATTCGGGAAGATAGGGAAAGATGAACCTACTGGACGCTTCCGCAATATTTAATCTCTTTCAGAGTGGTAAGTACAGTATACTTGTTGTCGGAGCAACGATTCCCCTTGCCAAGTATGAAATGGGCAACATTCTGTGGAAAAATCATAAAATTAGAAATAGGATTTCAAAAGAAGAAGCAAAGGAATCTGGTGCTGTTCTATTTGAATTACTTGATTCCATGGAACTGGTCATACCCTCTCCAGATTCTACTCTAAGTTTGTCCTTAGAAGAGGGTCTGACATTCTATGATTCATCTTATCTTGTTTCCGCTATTGAAACAGGTTACGAGCTAGTGACAGACGATATGAACTTACATAAGATTGCGAGCTCTAAGGTGCTGGTGCGAAAAAGTTCAGATCTAGAATGACACCTTTACGGAAAGAGTACAGAATATGGTATCTCAGCCTCGGGGGGAATTCTTCAGATACGCTCATGAATATCGGTTACGGAAGGCTATTTGACGAGAATAAGTTAGCATATCGGGTGTAATAGGTAAAACCTGGCGCCATTCAGGTCATGGTCCTCATCTTCTCCTGCGATTGTTTCATTGTCTGCTCAGCAAGGAGAGCATCCTCACCAAATTTGAAATATCCTCTTTTCCCAGAACAGAAAAGAAATCTTTGTCTGTAGACTCAACGAAAATAATTGCCCTGTTCACCAACTCTAAACCAGCATCGGTCACCTTCAGAATATAAGCACGAGTGTCCGTTGGATGTCTCGACCTGGTAAGCAGTTCCTTTTTGACTAGAGTCCTAAAGCGGGGAAGATCTAAAGAACGGCAGGATCAGGAACGTTAGAGACTTTCTTAAGGAACTATAGCCCAAATATCGAAGTATGCGGCGAGGCCGTAGACATGATACCGAAAAGCGAACTTGAAGATATGAAAGTATGTCGCGATTTCACTACATTATGAATGAAAGGGCTTTCATACGACGGTAATTGTGAAAAAATCCAATTGCATCACTTAAAGATCGGGAACCAGGGCATAAAAAACTTTTCTGGAGTTCATCGATATACATCAATGGTTCAGGAGATCGATTTGAGAAATAATATGGGATGCAATTCACGATGAAATGACGGTAGGTTTAGCAACTATCTTTACAAAACCTTCGGAGAATTCAATCTTTTCAGTGGAATATCCATAGGACTTCAGGAAGCCACGGAGCCCCTCCGCAGTGCATTTGGCAGCTTCGATGCTGTATCCGGCACCCGAAATAACCATGGAAGTCACATCGCCTTGCATCTCAACCTCAAAGATATCCATTGGAAGTAGAGGGCTATATTCTGTTATTAAGTTTACCACATCCTTGAGGTTGTGAGAGTATTTCTTCAGAATGTCTCCTATAACCTGGCCTCTTTCGTACCATCGCTTAATCACTTCCTCCTCTGAGTTGTTGAATGCTATCTTTATCAGGTTGTCGAGAAGGATTCCCGGTATAGGCACAGAATTAATCTCCTTCATTATCCCCAAAAGTTTTAAGGAACTGAGAATTTCGTCGGCCCTTACCCAAACCTTCTTTGTTTCAAGGTAAATGACTGCAGCTTCACTTAGAAGCGAACTCACGGTTTTTCCGGATTTCTCAGATTCCTCATTGATACTCTTGAGCAACTCATTCTTCATACTGACATTTATTCTTGCCATTCTTTGTACACCTTGAGCCGGTACATCAGGATACTCTGTAGCGCCTTTATATAGTTTTGTCAGAAGTCCTATCCATTACCTTTTTCCATATACATATATGTCAGCTGAATAAAATTGTTCCAATGTGTGTTACTATACTCATCCTTACTCACTTAACTTATTATATTTCTCAACTGTCTGCCTTTCAAGGTATTTACCTATGTATGTCGTAAAGGTGAGCATAAATTTCCCGTATGGGAATCTTTTTATGCCTTTGCACATGATAAAAACGGGAGAGAACTATTATGAATGAAAAGTTTTTTTATGCAATTATATCGGCGATTATTGTAGTTGGCGGAATTGGAATAGGAGCCATTTACTATCACTCCGTAAGCAGTGCCGGTTCAACGGCTTTGCCTCAACAGACATCTCTTACACTGGTGGTTACATCAGAGAATTATTACAATAACACAGAACCACACCAACCTGTATTTTATATCTTGGAACCTAATGGCAGTCTTGCCTCAGCTTCAAACATAAATCTGCCATCTCACAAACTTATTTCCATAACAATTGTGGATTATGATGGACAGGGTACTGAGGCTAACATATATGCGGACTCCACATCAAATATCACCAACTATGCCAATGTAACCGGAACTGTTGGTGGGGTTGAGTATTATTACAACAATACAAACATCAATTCGAGCCTTTCAAACAACGTTTCCAACAACATTACAGTTAGTGGGGGAATGTTGATCTCAAAGGTTCCATGGATCGGTAACTCCACTGGAGGCTATGACATAGCACACACATTCACCATACTGTCCAATGGGAAGGTTATTCTAAACCTGCCAAGCCCTGGAGATTCGATAGTTCACGCAAATATCTACATTAACCAGACCGGTACGTATACATGGCAATGTTATGTGCCGTGTGGCAGTGATACGAACGGATGGGGTGGCGCAATGGCTACGGCAGGCTGGATGTCTGGACAGGTAACGGTATCTTAAATTCAGGTGAATGTTAATGAGCTCGCCGGAAAAAGAGGATTTGTCCGCAAATCCTGAGAGAAGGACATTCCTCAAGTTCATGGGTACTATTGCCATTGGGGCCGCCGTTGTGGGAGGACTCCGAGGGATGGTTCAGACTATTATCCCGCAGTCGTCGCCACTTGCCTCAGGCTTTCCGACCATGACGCTGGTGGATTCTTCCGGGAATCCCATTAAAACAACTGATTTACAGGTCAATTCTGCTTCAGTCGTTACCTTTGAATATCCACTCCAGGGAGAACCGAACTTCCTGCTCAGACTAGGCGACAGCAGCAACAAGGATGTAGAGGTTAAATCCATGACGGTAAAATCTCCGGCATCAGGAAAAACATTTCAATCCCCGCCTGGCGTTGGACCGTATAAATCTGTGGTTGCATCGAGTGCAATCTGTCAGCACCTCGGTTGTGAGCCACCGATCATGCATTTCTACCCGCCAGGTTCTGGTTCATTTCCGGGAAAGATACACTGTAACTGCCACGGAAGCACTTACGATCCGTATCAGGGTTTTGGCATCGTCACCGGACCTACACTGGAGCCGTTGCCTAACGCTGTCTTGAGTTATGATCCGTCCAGCGACACTTACAAAGTCGTAAACATGGTAGGGCCAACGATATACGGTCACACCAACGACCTTAGCGGCGGCAACCCACTTCCTTCAACCACTCAGACGAAAATACAGAATACTGGGACTCCTACGTCTTAATAGGTGAAAAATATGTTGAAAAGCGGATCTAAAAAAGGTTCCATGATTGCGAAGATAATGAATGAACCACAGTTTCTGCCAAGAAAAGTTCCAGATTACATGAGAAAGAAAGGGGGTTCATCTTACTGGATAGGATCAATGGTTCTGACGGCATTCATGTACGAGGTGTTCACAGGGCTGATCATACTCTTCTATTATGACCCTGCGAGTGCCTATGCCAGTACAGAGAATTTTGTCAATAATGTTCCATTCGGATCATTGATTCTCACCACGCACCTCTACGGCGCATATATTATGATTGTTTTAACGTACATTCACCTTCTCCGGAATTTCTTCGTTGGTGCATACAAGAATCCAAGGAAGAACCAGTGGATCACAGGTATCCTTCTTCTCCTTCTCACTATCGCAGTAGGATTTTTCGGTTACTCCATGAGCGGAGATGTTCTGGCCATTGATGCAACCGATGTTGGCAGAGGTATCGCGGCAGGCGCTCCTGTGATTGGTGTCTATCTTAGATCATTATTCTTCGGAAGCGGCACAGATCTGTCACTATTTCACTGGATGCTTGGATGGCATATTGTGCTGGCAGCATCTATAGGAATACTGTTTTCTTTTCACTTTTTCATGGCAGAATACAACACCGTTATGCCCGCAAGGAAAGATTCAGATTACAAGGCGCCGGCTATTGATATGGGGAGCCCGGAATACAAACCATGGTTCCCTAACAACCTTCTGTATATGGTGGAGCTCTCTCTTTTGATTATTTCGGCAATTATCCTGATCCCGTCCCTGCTTGCCATACTTCCCGGTGTCCCTGCGCTATTTTCGCCGTTTCCGCAGGTGGCAGCCACGAATCCCCTTGCGGCAAATGTTCCGCCATATCCTCCGTGGTTCCTGCTTTTTGTTTACAAGGAGCTTGATTTCGAGATGGTTCAGGGAATCGGGCCATTCTGGGGAACAGTGGTATTTGTTGGTCCTCCTCTGATGTATCTCATGGCCCTTCCGTATCTTGACACAAGCAATTCGTTAAAGTTGAGAGAAAGACCGATAACTGTTTCAATGGGAATAATCGGGATAGTTTACCTGATAGGTTTGACAATATGGGGTGGACTCACACCTGGCGTGCCTATACCAACTTGGCAGGTTCTTGCATTCTTCCTCGTGCCGGGAGTCCTGATAGTAGGTCTTGTCCTTCTTATTTCTCATCTCTTGGAAGAGGGAGCAATTAAGTTTACCAATCCGGAAAATCTCTACATTGCGCTTACGATTCTTGGTTTGTCATCGTTTGGAGTTGGCATTCTAGCCATTGCCCTGATCACAAACTATCTCCTAATCTACGGAGTGCCGCTGATCCTTCTACTGATGGTGGTAAGCATATGTCTGGTGTATATCTATGCGTTCATAAAGACCGGCGGTGCGATGTTCGGGAAAAGGGAGAGGGAAGACTATCTCAAGGGAAGCACATATACAGTGACAGCCTCTGGATTCACACTTTCAGCAATCGTTATATTCATTGAGATCTCCATTATTCCGCCTACTTCTGTTATGTCAAGTTCACTTTATGGAATAGGCCTAGGAATTCTGTTCCTGATTGCAGCAGCCTTGCTGAAAATATACAGGAGTGCTACATACGGGGAGTGAAGCCAGAAAGTACACTCCACACTTTTCCTTTTTTGAACCTGTCGCTAGATGACAAAATAATTTGGTCCCGTCCTGAAATACAGAGAAGGCCCGGAATTGTTTATTATCTTATTTCTTTTTCCAATATTATGGAGGCTGAGTAATGAATGTTGAATAGTGAGAAATCCCCTGATATTGGTAAAGAAAAGAAACAATCCGCCTCCTTACACAGCATAGTATTGCCACAGAAGTTAGAATTATCTCTTAGTGTTATCACTTCACTTTTTACAGTAATTTACTTCCTTCTCGGTTCATCAGCTGGATTTATAATATTCAACAGTGATCTTGGAATCGAACGCTACGGAATAATTCTCGCCATAGCAGTGATTCCCATTGTGGGTGCCCTCGCACCTGAAAAACTTTCTCCTCTGAAGCTGTATCTGAAGTCGTTTGCAGCATTGAATTTCATTTTGCTTATGATACTCAGTTCAGGTAATCTGCCTATGCTCTTACTGAGTTTTGCCCCTGCAGCCGCAGCAACGATATCCCTTGTATCCGGTGAAAGATACGTCAGAAGGAAAAACAGCAGGCTCGCCGTCTTTATCGGAGTTTTTCTTTTCATGTTATACATAGGCGAGTTTGTGACGATTGCCTCTGGCTCACTCTCCAATAATATAGTATTTATCCCATCCCTGGACTTCTTCCTGACTTCTTCCTTCAGCAGAGGGTCATTCTTCCTTTATGCAGGGGTCGTAGTCTTTTCTCCTCATTTAGCGGTTATTTTCAGCCCTGAAGAATATGCGCTGTTTTTTGCAATATCTGTGCTTGTGTCAGAAAACTATTACAGGATAGTTTCAGTTATGGTAAGAGAAAAGGGGCTGAAAGGAAGACAACTTAGCAGTCTGGTTTACGGACTCACCGGTGCATTCAGTTGCCAGTGTGAGGGGTTGATCGCGTTATTACCTGTTATGACTGCCCTTCTTCTGTCATTTTTCCTGTTTCCGCTCATCCTCGAAAGCCTTGCTTTCCTGTCAGCAACATTTTACCTTACAACAAAATTCTACATGGAGGGAAAACCCATTGTATTCTCATGGATTCGTGGTAATGGATACAGCGGGAAAATAATCTTTCCTCTTGCAGTTTTATGTCTGTTTGCTCCACAATTTCTCGTTATAATCGGAGTTTATTATTCTCTTCAGCACAACCCCCTTTTCTTTCTTGGATCTACTATGCTTATGATAGTGCCCGGTTACGTCTTTGGGATTATCATGGCAAAGATTCTTCCAGTGGCCTCAATCCCGTACCGTGCAGGAATAATTATGGCAAGTCTCGGTATAGTGATCTCCTCCATGTGGTATTTTCCATACCTCACAGGATATGCATATGCAAATCCTGCAATATTCGCACTCATGAACATTACAGTATTCACTGGAGGTGTTTTTTTCGGTTTATCATACAAAATTCTTGGAGAAACCGTAGGAAAGATACTAAATGAGTTCATCACTGTTATATTCAGTTTTATCCCGGTTATAGTGTATTATTACGCTGTGATAACCCAGAGACCATTGTGGAGTGAATTTTCCATAATTGGGCAGATTGAGTTTTCCCTGCTCACCTGGGCGATTATGCTACCTTTGATGTGGCTGACAACGCACGTGAGCCTAAACACGCTGGTAGCAAGTAGATCAGCTGCGGCGATCAATCTGCATACTGAAATCACGATAACCCGGCCTTAGGATAACAGTCGATCAACAATTATCTTCGGCGATACCAGACTGCTACTGTCGGATCTGCTTCACCCAAAGTGAAATCCCCTTCTTGATAAGAAATTAAATCTGGCAGGAGTGTCATGAATTGTTGAAATATAGCGTTTCTCACGTGCAGGCTTGAACATTGTGTAAAATTGTTCTTTAGTGTGTTTGAATGCACACTTTTACACGCCTAACTTATTATATTTCTCGCCAGTCCACCGACCAGATGGAATCTATTATTCTGATAATGGAACTGACATTTTTAGCTTCTTTGATGATTCTCTTCTCCATATTCCTGATATTCAGGATCAAAAATGACAGATCAGATACCTGGCTCAATTTTTCCCTTTATCTGTCAGGTGGCATGGTGACAATGTTCATTTTTCTTCCATATTATTTTACCTCCCCGAATCTGTCGCTACTTGCAATAATACTCCTTGTCAACACCGCATACATGATAGTTGGGTTCTTTCTTATAATCTACTTCAGTAGATTCAGGGAATCGGTTAAAATTCACAGGAAACTGGTCCTGTCCATATTTGCATTGTTAATGGGAATCAGTGAGGCGGCAATGGGACAGACGTTCAACTCAATTATCAGCGGCACCCCAGGAAATATTCTTCAGGGAACCACCAGTTACTGGTATCAGGCAGCCATGCTGGCTGAGATGCTATTTGCACTGTTCTACTGCATGAAAAAAGAAAAATCACCGTTGAAAAACTATCTGATCGGAATGCTGACGGTGATGGCAATTTCGCCGCTTATGGATCTGAACAGTGGATTTTACGTTACCTTTTCAACATGGTATTCTGCCGTTACCATGATTGGAGCCACTGTTCTCATTTATGAAACACTATACAGATCAAGGGCATCGCTAACACAGAACCTTCCTTCAGCCGTTTGGGTGATGAGTATCTTCGCTTTAATGATGGTTGGAGAATTTCTATTCTTCCTTTATGGGGACTGGACTATTTTCGAACTGTCCATGATTCTCGGGATGGCACTTTTCATATACAAGGCAATGGACACTTCCCAGTCAGCCAAAATCATCTACACTTCTCGAGCAGGCTGGACTTTTACATTCCTTCTGGTTACCTTCGTGATGGAATGGCTCATGGGAGCGGTCCTGGATTTTAATACGGGCATATTTTCCGGAGGGCTTTCCGGATTCATATCCTCCCTTCCATGGTATGCTCCCCTTACCTCTTATTATGGTCTGGGAGCAGTTGCTGACTTTATAGCTGTAGTGGGAATAGTTACCGGATCTCCATGGTTTCTCATTATGATGGGTACAGAGATGGGTTCCCTTGTGATCTTCAAAATGATGAGCATGAAAAGCAGAGAGAATATTGCTAGATCCGCCATAATGCTTTTTTCATTTGCAGTATACGCCATTTATCTCCCCATATTTTCACCGTTTTCCTCTTATTTACGGTATATACCCTACATGTGGAGCATGGGTATTGGGACGCTTGGGCCGGTCAGCCCCTCTTACCTCCTTGGAGGAATTGTCGGAACCTATGCGGTATCGGCCGCTCTTTCATTCATGTTTGGTGGGAGACAGATTTGCTCAGTGACTTGTACTGCGCCGGTTATGTATCAGGGAACTTTTTATGACACCCTTAAAACTTATAACCGGACATCTCGATTGGGGAAAAAAACTCTGGGATCGTCAGTCAAGCCATTGTTCATGCTCATTATAATGGGGGTCTGGGTCCTTCTTCTCATATCAGCAATAGTATCTTATCTGAACAGTACGGGAATCATTGCCTTTACCATCCTTGATGTTGACGTTACAATGTTCTTATTCAGCTTCTTCTTCAATTTCCTGTGGTACGTTGTCTTTATCTCCATCCCTTTCATGGGAACATATGCCTGCATTACCCAGGGATGGTGCGCCTGGGGTTCCTTCAACGAATTCTTCGGCCACCTTGGATTCTTCAGGCTGAAAGTCAAGAATTCGTCTCTGTGCTCAACCTGCTCTACAAAGGATTGTGCCGTCGCATGCCCCGTTGGAAATACGGAACTTCCCGGTAATTTCATAAGAAAAGGTGAGTTCAAATCTTTCAAGTGCGTTGGAGTTGGAGACTGCATAGAGGCGTGCCCTCATAACAACATCTTTACTTATGATGTCAGGGCTTGGATGAAGGAGAAGATCAGAGGGAGCCAATATTGATCTTTTTTCGATTCCAGCTTTGATTCCCGTTGAATATAGTATAGAAATAAAAAACCATACCGCAGATCATTGCTATAGCAAGGGGAGACCATACTGATGAGTAGGGGCCAGTAAGAAGAAATCCAAGTGCTATGCCGGAGGCCATTAGTGCGTAGACAAGAAACAGACCTGCAAGGAACCTGATCTCGTTAATAACGAGAGTCGGGAGATTCTTCCATATCTCCTGAAATATGAGAACCATAAAAAATGTCATTGCGGCGATGGTAAGTATGGTTCCGGGTACTTCAAAAACAAGGTCGGGAAGCAGAGTTGGAGAAGAAAGCGACATAACTATTATGGAGGAGTAGGAGACTAACTGCAGTCCTTTACTTTCGAAAAGCAGAACTGAGAATATCATTTCTGCCGCCATTGGAGCAATGAACAGGTAATTATTGATCCCGTTGACAACATATCCAGGGATGCTAACTATTCCTACGGAATATAAGGGGGCGTATCCGATTATATATAAGAGCAACGCCATCGATATCTCATTCCATACGAGAAGAACTGTTATCCATGCAGAAAAGTGCCGAACCTTAAAATCACCTTTTGAGCGTGCTGCCTCGAATGCTAGGTAGACTATGGCAACGGACATTGAAAGCATGGATATACTGAGGGCAATTATGGCGCTGAAGAACGTTTGAGGATTTACAAAATAATATGACAGAGAATCCAGCATTCCGCCCATCATGGATAGTATAAGGATAATTACCGCCCATTCTTTCAAAAGAAGCTTTTTTCCCACTCTGTGAACATAATAAATAATCAACCCCAGAACTGCGGTCATAGTAAACTCAACAATAATTATCCCTGTTATGTTGTTCATATCAGCACCGGTCTGGAATCTCAAGAATATTCAAATTAAAAGCACAAGTTATGAGAAAGGTGATGCTCAGGAATGGGAGCTTCTTTTCTCGCCTTTTATGAGACATTAGCTTCAAGCCTCTATGCCTTCCGATTCTATTTTTCTTTCTCCTGAAATTTTCATAAGTTTCTCATTACCCTGAACCACATTTCCGTAGAATGACTCAAGCTGGTTATGATCGATTTGATACTTTCCACGCTATATATAGAGAAAACCAGGTGCCGTGAAGAAATACTGCAGGGAAGAAATAGAGAATTTCTCTGGTTAGTGACTCTGTGGGAATTTACGCATTATTTGGCATCTTCTTTTGATTTTTCTAAGCTTTTCGCGAAGTTAAAACATAAGTAAAGATGCATTATTCATTTCAGTGACACCTTTCGACTTAATTTCACAACACCGTTGCCGTGGATTTGCACAACACCAATGGATACGCATCTTTTCAAACTCGTTATTTAATTTCATGAGCTTTACAACTTTCAAAAGCAACCTGCCAAGCAGATCAACTGAGATAAAACAATAGTAACAGATAAGTGTGGATGTCAAGAATGTTGTTACTTTCTTGCTCCTCTTTTTCTTATTATCTTGAACAGGTCAGAGATTGTGAGAACGCAGAATATAAGCCCTATGAGCAGACTGAGGAAGAAGAATATTTCTACATCTATGAACAGTGACGAATTAGCATAGGGGATTAACCCACCGGTGAAGAAGATTATCAGTAGCATTGTTCCGTCAAGAATGGTAAAGACGAACAACCTGTTTATTTGCGTGAAAATAGGCTTCTGAAGGCTTTCGCCCGAAAATAGCGGCATAACTGCTACGATCATCGCATAAGCAGTCAGAAGGAGACCAATAAGGGTTCCGTATAGGGTGAGGAGATTCGAATTTGCGAAAAATGTTGTGAATCTAGCCGAAAGAGCTGGATCAGACAGAAATTTGATATAGCGGTTTTCGAGAAGAAAAGTGAATATGAATGATATGATTAGAACGGTTTTAACCTTAAAAAGGCTCTCCAAATCTTCTCGTATCTTAATTGGTGGCAAACTGTGAGGATAAAAGTGGTACTCTTATAAAATTGTTGCTGCATAGATTTAGAATCCATATCTTCCCTCGTTAGCACGGATCTGTGGTCGCAGTTTGTCATCCAATTGATTCTTTACATATCTTTCTCGCAAGGTCCAGATCCTCGCGTGTATCGATGTCAAGAAAGCAGGTTTCATTTTCAATGCTGATAAATTTGACACGGTTTTTGTTCTTCATAACTATTTCCCTTCCTCCTTTATCTCCCGTTATTTCCATTAAGTCCCGGAAATATTCCTTCGAAAATATCACCGGATTCCGGGGAATACCGTGTAGTGATGAACTCACTATACTGCTTCCTTCAGCTCTCCACTCCACGATCAACTTGCGGTAATTTTCCGATCCGAAGAATGGCATATCTCCATTGGTGATAAGAACTGCATCTACATCGGGTGAGATGTTAGCAATAGCAGCCTTGATCGAGGAAGACATTCCTTCCTTTGCGTGTTTGTTTTGAATCAACCGTATTCTAGAATCAAGGAGTAATGAATCCATCCGGCTTCCGACCCCAGTTACAATATATATCAAATCGAGGTCGGTATCAGCCAGATCGTCGACTACCCTCCTTATTACCGTTTTGCCACAGAGATCCTGATTGAGTTTATCTGATCCCAGCCTGGTGGAGTATCCCGATGCCAGAATAACTCCTGCTATTTTCATGCTGATTGGAGTAAGCATCTATAAAACATATACCTTGCCTGCCACAAATCGGTATTGCTTACGGGAAACATTTTGAATGTGGCCAATGTCTTGAACTGTCTGCCTACTGTACTGAAATCGTATTCCAAAACAGCTTTGAGCAGATCATCTGGAAGAAAGCGTCAAACAATACATCTACCTTAACCGTAAAAATCAGGTTGTATTTTTCACCCTGCTGGAACATCCGTTTCAATTTTTTTCTAGTGTTTGTCCCCCGCTATTCTTATTCGATAGATCATACTCCTATCTGTGAAAATAGGTAAAATGCTTGAAAACACGAAAAGCATTTAATAGGATGTTTAATAACATAATTATGGAGAACTACGATTTCGCAAGCAAGATTCATGATATGAGCACTGCAGGTCGCTCTTTCGTCGTTGCCACTGTCGTGAACACTGAGGGTTCTTCACTTGCAAAACCTGGATTCAAGGTAGTTATATACAACGGGGAAGTGATTTATGGTACACTTGGCGGTGCGTGCCCCGAATCAGTGATACTTGATATGGCTGAAAAAGTCCTGAAATCAGGACAGCCAAGAACTGTCAAAATCCACCTTGAGGATGCTGGCAAGGGAATTCCTGCCATGATGACAGCAAAAACAGATAATGAGATCTTCGTTGAGACTTTCTGTGGGGGAACCATAGACGTGTTCCTTGAACCATTCAAGCCGTTTGAGCGCATGGTGATCGTGGGACAGGGAGGAAGAGATGAGGTTGAAGATTATCTTGTATGGCTTGGTAAAAAGCTGGATTTCAAGGTCATTGTTATTGATCATGCCCCGGGACTCACGGAAAAGCCTGATGAGCTTATATCTGATCTCGACTTTAATCTGGAGAATTTCAAATTTACCAAGGATGATTTTGTAATAATACTCACTAAGGGAGAGCGCGACATAGAGACTCTGAAAGCCCTGTCAAAGCACAATGTTGCATACATAGGTCTCATGGCCAGCAGGAAGAGAATTGATCACGACTTCGGGATATTGAAGAGTCAGGGAGTTCCCGCAGATTTCCTGGACAGGATTATGACCCCTATAGGGATTAAAATAAAGGCAGTCACTCCATTTGAGATCGCCATAAGCATTGTTGCGGAAATCACGGGTGTGAGACGCGAACGCCTGACTTTCATCAGAGATGAAAAACTCATGGCATAAGTTTTGCAACCTTTAAGATTAATCCTAAAAAATAAAAAATCCCTTTAAATATCAGGAAATATTGTTCATTTGCTATGATACCGCCACCTTTTGATTATTTTGCACCGACTGATATTCAGGAGGCTTTGGATCTTTTGAATAAGTACGGAGAAGAAGCAAAGATTCTTGCCGGAGGCCAGAGCCTGGTGCCGCTGTTGAAAGCCAGAATAACGACTATACCTTACCTGATCAGCCTCTCCGAAATCCGTGGTCTCTCTTATATAGACGAGAGAAAAGGGGCACTGCATATAGGGGCTATGACTCTGGACTGTGATATTGAACTTTCTGGCATAATAAAGAAAAGATTCCCTATACTGGCAGATGCAGCCGGACAGATGGCTGATCCACTGGTCAGGAACATGGGAACCATCGGAGGCAATATTTCACATGCTGATCCAAGCAACGATCTCCCCGCTGTTATGAACGCAATCGGGGCGTCAATGATCGCGAAAGGCAGGAACGGGAGCAGGGAAATCAATGCCAGGGACTTTTTTGTTGACACTTTTACGACTGCGCTTGATCAAGGAGAGATTTTGACCGAGATACGGCTTCCTTTCTGGGGCAATAATTCAGGAGGGTCATACGTGAAATTCAGGAAAGGTACCTGGAATTTCTCGGTAGCGGCCGTCGCTGTCCAGTTGGAACTTGATGGTAAAAAGGTGATTAGGTCAGGAATTGCAACAACTTCTGTCGGACCAAGAACGCTGAAGATGGAAAAAGCTGAGAAATTCATTATAGGCAAAGAACTTACAGAGGACACTATCAAGCAGGCTGCGGAAATAGTTGCAAGAGATGCCCAGCCGGTTTCTGATTCCTATGGATCAGAGGAATACAAGAGAGAGATATTGAGGCGGATTACCGCAGATGCCATAAAGAATGCCCATAAAAGGGCCAGAGGAGAGTGATTTAATGGAAAAGAAACATGTATCGATAATTGTGAATGGCGAGAGGAAAGAGGCGGAAATTGAACCCAGAATGCTCCTCGCACACTTTCTGAGAGAAGTGGTTGGTCTGACAGGCACCCACATAGGATGTGACACGACAAACTGTGGTGCATGCACAGTTATTCTCAACGGCAGGGCCGTTAAGTCCTGCACAGTTCTGGCAGTACAGGCGAACAACACGAAAGTCCTGACCATAGAGGGACTGACCAGAGGGCAGAATAAACTTCACCCCGTACAGAAAGCATTTGTGGATAAACAGGGGTTCCAGTGTGGTTACTGCACATCCGGAATGATTCTCACTTCATATTGGCTTCTCAAGAACAGGAATAACGTTTCTGAGGAGGAGATCAGGGCGGCAATATCAGGGAATCTCTGCCGTTGTACTGGATATGACAGTATTGTGGAATCAATAAAGGAAGCCCAGGAAATGATGAAAGAAGAGGGAGATACTCTCGAAAACGAGCAGGAGATCACTGTTCGTTCAAAGAGGTGAATGAACTTGGAACTTAGTGAAAAACTGGTCACTGGAAAAGGAAGATTCACAGATGACATCAACCTACCTGGAATGATACATCTTGCTTTCGTCAGGAGTCCTTATGCGAGGGCAAAAATTCTGAAAATCAC
>JAJZOT010000185.1 GCA_021847855.1 Thermoplasmata archaeon
GCTTTACAGGCTCATTGAAAAATACAATGCTGTGAAAAGAAGAGCCCATTTCACAGCAAGGAAAAAATGCGTAGATGAGTTTTGTGCCTTGTGGATTGAAGTTACCCCAATAATGTTAAAGCTAACCAAAATATTTATTATCCGCTGGATAATAATATACTGTGCCCCTTATAAGACAGGTCCTGTTTGAGGAACGCTCGTGTGCTTCATACATTGTCGGATGCCCTAGCTCCGGCAAAGCATTTGTCATCGATCCTAAAAACGAAGTAGATACATACATTAAGATGGCCGGTTCGCTGACACTGAAGATAGAGGGTATAATAGAAACCCACATTCACGCTGACCATATCTCCGGTGCTAAGAAATTACAGAGATTTACCGGCGCTCCCATTTATATGTTTGAAGATGCAAAGGTGGAATTTGGTTTCTTCCCATTGAAAGAAGGAGATACTCTGAAGATAGGAAATGCAAGGATTGAGGTATTACACACACCAGGGCACACACCGGAGAGTATATCCTTGGTGTATTACGATAATAAGAGAAATTCTGAAACTCCCTCAACGGTCTTTACCGGTGACACGCTATTTGTTGGCGATGTGGGAAGATCAGATATTTCTGGAATGGATACTTCGTATGAATTATACGAAAGCATAACGGAAAAAATATTGGGTCTGCCAGACTTTGTCGAATTAATGCCTGCACACTATTCAGGCTCCGCCTGCGGTGCTGAAATGAGCCCAAAGGTCTCTTCAACACTGGGATATGAACAACTCTGTAATCCGCTACTTCAGACGGACTCATACAGTGATTTCAGAAAAAAACTTGGAGAAATACAGCTTCAACCCATACCTGAAAAGGAAAAGATAAGGGAGATAAACATTGGGGCAAATTAAGATATCAGACATGGAAGATAATGCAGACGCGCATTCCAAAATATTAGATGAGCTGGAATATCTTGGGCTTACACACTATGAGGCTGAGCTATTTCTCACTCTATCCCGCAGAGTGATGACGGCAAGGGAGCTTTCCCAAACAACTGAGATTCCTTACACAAAAGTATATGCAGTTTTAGAGAAATTGATCCAACTTAATCTGGTACAGAGGGTCTCAAGCAATCCTTCCATGTTTTCAATCCCTGAACCGGAAATTGTTATCAGTATCCTGTGTGATGAGGGCAGATCCAGGATCGATGAGATTGAGGATCACATAACCAATTACCTGTCAGTGGTCAGGAGGAATGAACACAGATCGAGTGATCTCAAAGTGTCATGGAGCATAGTGGGTTCCAGTAAAGTACAGTATTACCTCCAAACCATGGTAAAAAAAGCACGACATTCAATTTATGTGATGGATCCAGGGATCAGAACAGTAGACAGTAAATCGCGGGAACTTCTCAAAACAAAAAAGGATATTCAGTTGAAAATGATATTTTCTTCGAGCGACGTAAAAGAAATTCCAGATGATCTCATACCATTCTCAAGAATATCCGACAGGTTGAACTCAAGGTACTATGTCTTTGACAACGAGACCTCGTTCATGATATCGCTGGAGAAAGACCATGAGACCTACGGCATAGTGGAGCCCTGTAGTAATTGTGTTTTACAGTCCGGAGAACATTTCGAAATGATATGGGACAGATCCAGGCCTGCATGCCTAAAAGGGTGATTCATGGTCCCCCGTGCGAAAAATGGTGTAGCGTCACAAACATTAACACATGACGGCACACAGTACGTCATTCTTCTGTTACTGACCCTGTTCATTGGATGGTTCCTGGGGATAGAGCGTGTTCTCGTCCCTGCAATAGCTAAGGACATATATCATATTTCATCGTATTTATATATACTCTCATTTCTGGCAGCTTTTGGTTTCACAAAGAGTGTACTCAATCTGGTATCGGGAAAAATATCGGATGACATCGGAAGAAAGAGACTTCTGCTTATAGGTTGGCTGGTGGCGATTCCAGTCCCTTTCACATTCTACTTCTCAACAAGCTGGAATATGATTGTGCTGGCAAATATAGGCGTAGGCGTCAACCAGGCATTTGCATGGACTATGACAGTAACCGCAGGACTGGATCTGAGCAGAAGCACATCCAGGGGCCTCACTGTTGGACTGAATGAAGCGTCTGGCTACATAGGTCAGGCCACTGCAGGAATCATTACGGGGTACATGGCTGCCTCATATGGATTAAGGGGAGCATCATTCCTGTTCGGAATCGTGGTTGTAATTGTGGCCATAGGAACAACGGCACTCTCAATAAGGGAAACTGTAGGCTTTGCCAGATCAGAAGATGTCGGGATAAACCAAGCGGGTAGTTCAGTTTCATTCATGAAGATGTTTACAGATACATCATGGTCAAACAGGCTCCTCTTTTCTTATTCACAGGCCGGTCTCATTGAGAAATTTGTGGATGTTGTATTTTGGGGACTCATGCCATTATACCTTCTCTCACTTCACTTCAGCTTGTTTACTGTAGCTGTTTTGGTTGGAATTTATCAGATAACATGGGGGGTACTCCAGATCATCACAGGAAGGATATCGGACCATATTGGCCGCAATGTGCTTATAATTACCGGCTTCTGGATTGATTCAACTGCCATGGTTGGTTTCGTCTTCTTTCATGGAATTGTAATTATTGCCTTGCTGAGTTTTCTTGCAGGTCTCGGAATGGCGTTTCTGTATCCTGTTCTCATCGCTGCCGTGAATGATAACGTCAAACCCTCTGAAAGAGGGACAAGACTTGGCATCTACAGGCTCTGGCGGGATTCCGGCTATGGATTTGGCGCTATCTTTATAGGAATACTGGCAAGCGCGTTGAATGTCAGAGCTGTGTTTATAGGCGTCGCATTACTTATGGCCATTTCCGGAGGAATCGTTATGATTGCCTGCTGGATTGATCATCGTAAGTCCTTGGTAACATAACTAAGGAACAAAATTGCAGTTAAAGTGGAACAGTTAGGAGAAGTTCTTCCCCCTATTTGGGACTGAAATTTTAGAGAATGAAAATCAGCATCAATAGGCTATTTCCGGTGACCCAATGGATTATGGTACAGTCAACGTTACTTTATAGAAGCAAATTAAGTCATTATGCATCATTTAAAGATCAGCTATCATACTCAAATGCTTTGGAGATTCTAGAACAACTGCTAAGTTTTTTGGACGAACATACAAAAATAATTCATGAAGTATTTCCAACAACGTAAAATAAATGCTGCACAGTTATTTTTGCTTCCTTGACAGCTCCCTCTGGAATCTCTCCGTAAAATCCGGATTTTGAACTATCTGCTTCAGAACAATCTCAAGTATATGTTAGCTGCAGAGTAAACTGTTCAATTATAGTTAATTACTAACATTATTATACTTATTAACATTAGATTTTCATGGTCAAAACGGAGATGTATCACATCGAGAGGAAGATGGATGAAGATGATCTGGATCGGTTGATAAAAAGCCTTGAAAGAAGCACAAAGGTTCTGAAAAGACTCCTTTTTGTTAAGTACAGATACGATGGTGATTCTGTCCTGGAAGCTGCAAAGAGAATCGGAATAACGAAGATGATGGGATACGCATGGCAGAGGAGATGGAATCAGGATGGATACAGAGGCCTTATGCCGAGATACGCAAGGAAGGGGCCATCAAAGATGTCTGTGGAACAGAAAGAAATGCTGAAGGAGAAGCTTAAAAACGGGGAGTACACAACCTCTCAGGTCAGGGATATGATAAGGGATGAATTCGGGATAGAATATACAATGAAGCAGGTATGGGCCATATTGAAGAAGATGGGCATGAGGTATGCGAAGCCATACCCTCATGACAAACGCAGGCCAAGAGATGCGGAAAACGTTCTAAAAAAAACTTAGGCAAAATATCCCTGAAGGAAAACGTATTAGGATTCCTGGATGAATCTGCACCACAGACTACGGCGAACACGGTTAGATTATGGTCTTTCAGTAAACCTGAGATCATCAGGGATACTTCAAAATATAAGGCGAATACATTCGGTTTCTACGCAATGAACGGTAGCAGCGTTGTTGATTTTCAGGATCGCTCCAGGAAGGAAAACGTAACTTCTTTCATAAGGGAGATAAGGGAAAGAAATCCTGAAAAGCCTGTAGCCATAATACTGGACAATTTCAGATCACACCATTCAAAGACCGTTTTAGAAGCTGCTGAGCTGCTGAATATCAAGCTGATATTCCTTCCACCGTATTCTCCCGATCTGAATCCAATAGAATTCATATGGAAAAGCATCAAGAGAACCGTATCCATAGCGCCAATAGATTCAGAAGGCGACCTCAAAGATGCCATAAAGAAGAGCTTCATGGAATTTTCAGGAAGGCTAACATTTGCAAAAAGCTGGGCAGAGAATTTCCTAAACAAAAATATAATTATGTAGGTAATTAACTATAATATCATTGCAAGTTAGCTTCCGTTTAATGTACGTGGCTTCGGAAAGTAGGAAAAGAGCCACTGGAGGGATTTGAACCCCCGACCTGCTGATTACAAGTCAGCTGCTCTACCACCTGAGCTACAGTGGCAATATTGCAGTCTATTGTTATGTTTAAGATAAAATTTTCTTAGATTTCCCGA
>JAJZOT010000186.1 GCA_021847855.1 Thermoplasmata archaeon
ATCGATAAGGCGGGACTGGATCCTAGCACTTACTCCAGTCATACCCCATACTTGTGAAGAACTCTGGGAAAAATTTGGGTTTGATGGTTTCGCAAGCGCGGCAGAACTGAAGGATGACGCAGGAGAAACGCCCGACCTCAGGATCATAGACTCGGAGAACTATCTTCAGAACATTGTAAGGGATGTGAGGGAGATAATGAAGGCAACGGGAATGACCCCCCAGCAGATTCGCATTGAGACTTGCAACCCGAGGATACGGGAAGCAGCTGTAATTTTGCTGGAGAACAGAATGAAAGATGTACCTGTAGACCTCAGATCAGTTATTCCTGATTTCATGAAGAACAAGCGGAACATTGATCTCACAAATGACAGGGAACTGCAGGTGCTGAGAGACAACCTGAATTACCTTTCTGCAACATTCAAATGCAAAGTTTTTGCTGATGAAGCGAGGATTGAACCAGGCAAAAAGAACGCATGGCCGGGAAGACCTCTCATCCGTCTAAATTGAGGGAAGCTGAGCCATGTTTAATATAAATGAAAAATATGTTTGTCAATGTCCGTTTCCAGCAATAATACTGACTCCGTTTCACTGATTGAAGAACGGGTCTTTTATTCGAGAAAACTTGGCTCAGACCAAAACCTTGTTCTTCACGGTGGCGGCAATACTTCTGTCAAGACCGAAGAGATTGATCATACCGGTTCCAGGATTAAGGTACTGAGAGTTAAAGGAAGTGGATCAGACCTTGCCACGATAACAGAAAGAGGTTTCACCGGTCTCCGCATGAATGACATGCTTTCGGCCATGAAAATTGACAAGATGTCCGATCAGGAGATGGTTGATTTCATGAAAAAAAGCATGGTCGATCCATCCGAACCTTCTCCGAGCGTAGAATCATTCCTTCACGCTTTCATACCTGACAGATTCGTAGATCATTCACATTCGGATGCCATTCTTTCAATCACTAATACTCCCCTTTCTCCGGAGGATATCGGGAAGATATTCCAGAATGTGCTTGTTATCCCATATATTCCTCCCGGTTTTAAGCTGGCAAGGGCGATTTTATCAAAAACGCAGAATATGCCGGAGGGAACTGAGGGCATAATCCTTTCAAAACATGGATTGTTCACATTTGGAAAAACCGGTGAGGAAAGCTACAGTCGCCATTTAAAAATAGTTCAGATGGCGGAATCATACATAGCATCGAAATCAGGAGAAGATCTGTTCAAAAAAGAATTTGAGGAAATTCCCGACGATGCAGTAATGAGTATTGTTCCTGAGATACGGGGAAAACTATCAACTAGGCACAGAAAAATACTTAGAATTGAGAATACGGGGATTGCGAAAGAGATCTCTCTTTCCAAGGAGGCACAGATCTTCGAGATGCAGGGGCCGGCAACACCTGACATGCTCATCAGGACGAAATACGAGTACGCATACGTAGACAGACCCGAACATGCACTCGAAGTGATTGATAAATTTGTGGAACGCTATAAAAGGGATTACGACGAATATGTGAAAGGCTTCCCGATGCACGACCCGTACCCGGCAGTGATCGTGATACGCGGATTCGGGTTAATCACCGCAGGAATTTCTGATAAAGAGGCCCTGATCGTGAGGGATCAGTTCATTCACTCAATGATAGTTAACTCCCGTGCCAGAAAAATCGCAGGAAACGCATTCATAACCAAGAAAGAGGCGTATGAAATGGAGTATTGGCCACTGGAGGAGGCAAAATTGAAGAAGATGAAACCACGATTCCTGCAGGGGACTGTATCCATTGTCACCGGAGCTGCTAACGGCATTGGCCTTGAAGCTGCAAGAAAACTTTCCGAAAATGGTTCTATTGTCATTGCATGCGACATGGATCCATCAATTGAGTCAGTAGCGAAGGAACTCCAGAAATCCACACAAACTACAATATTTCCCTATATTGTCGACATTTCCGATGAAGCAAAGGTCACCGAGATGTTCAAGACAATAACTATGAAATTCGGGGCAGTGGATATTCTGTTCAACAATGCCGGAGTACTGAAAAGCGATCCCATAGAAAAGATTTCAATGGAAGAACTGGATTTCCACTACAGGGTAAACTCACGTGGGACCTTCCTGATGACAAGGGAAGCTTTCAAGTTCATGAAGGCACAGAGAATCGGAGCAAACATTGTATTCAATATTAGCAAGAATCTGACCCACCCGGGACCGGAGATGCTGTCATATGGTTCTTCAAAGGCTTTTGCCGCACAGATATGCCACTACGTATCAAAGGAAGGAGGGGCATTCGGAATTCGCGCCAACATAATTAATCCTGACAAGGTTTTCAAGGGGTCAAAGATCTGGGAAAACGGCGTCCTGGAATCACGTGCCAAAGCAAAGGGCCAGACTGTTGAAGAATACAAAACTCAGAATCTGCTCAGGAGAGAAGTGTTGCCGGAACATGTTGCCAATGTGTTGCTTTCGCTGGTTAACGAGGAGATATTCGGGGCAACGACAGACGCAATGATTCCTGTTGACGGGGGCATCAAATAGGTATCAGGTGCCTCATTATCTCCCAAATCTTTATATCAATGCCGAATCCTTCAAAATCTGCCTTTGCAAATTTGGCGTTTTTAATATTTCTCAAAGTAAACATTTTTCCGTTCCTTGACGACACAAGAAGGTCGAAAAGCCCCTGATAGGCCGCAAACCTGTCCCTGATTCTCTCCCGGTAAAGCAGTTTCAGTTCCTCTGTGTCCACGGCTTCCTTGAGACACTGCACCAGTATTTCTGCAGATGTCAGGGAAGGGATGATGCCTTCCCCTGTGATGGGGCTTACTGTGCCGATAGATTCACCAGTTCCTATGATGTTTTGGTTGAACATCTGATCAAATAACGGCTTCAGCCTTATTTTTCTAGATAAAACTTTTTTATATACAACCCCGGCCAAAGACTGGTTTATCGCTTCCACGCTGTCTGCGCCAGCACCAACGTGAAATCCGTTTTTCAATGGAAATTCCCAGTAATACCCAGTTCCTCTGCTGAAATATCTAAAATGGAAGTCCGCATGATCTGCTTCGTCGGTCAAGTACTCCTTAGTGTACATCAGGAAATCATTTTCAGCCTGTCCCAGGTAATATCTCGAAACTCCGGTTGCATCAATAACTGTGTCGCCGGATTCATATTTTGCCCGCGCTCTCTCGTGTTTGTGCCCGGAAATTAGGTCATTCTCGAGCCTGTTTTTGTCAATTGTACAGATGCCTGCCGAGGAAAATGTGAGTTCCGGCAAGTCTGGTCCTGAGATGGTGACGTCTTTTCCTTCGCGCTCAATATAATCATCAGCATTTAAGTTCACAGATCGAAGGATGTCCCGAAGTTTCCGAATGTTGGTGGCATATCCGCACGGCACATAGAAATCCTGAGTCTTTGGGTCAAATCCCCTCACTTCAAAGCCTTCGTCATCCAGTCTTTTTAGGAGATATGAACCTGACATACCGAGACCAGCCACAACGATCATGATTAACCTGTATACGCGCACACTAAATATTCATGTCACATTAACTTCCGCATTGAGACTGTTCATAAAGTTTGGATACCTGGGGTGGCTCTTCACAGGTTACCAGAGCAGCAACGGAAACCGCAATGTAGAGGATACCATCCTCAAGGTTCTAAGAGAGAGAAAAATTGCAGATTCCTTGAATTCAGCAGCAAGAACCGATCGCAATGTCTCTGCCATCGGCAACGTTATTGCTCTGAATTCTGAAGAGAAACCAGAAAAGATACTGGGCATTTTGAATTCTTCAATTGACGGAATGATATTTCATCAGCATGCGGAAGTTGCAGAGGATGCCAATCCGAGGCACTGTGATTTCAAAATCTACAGGTATATTATTCCTGGAGACACAGATATTGGCCCGAAATTTAAGCCGGTATTGAGATCTTTTGTTGGAACCCATGATTTCTCATCATTCTGCAGAGTTGACAACAGAAATACCAGCCGGTCAATTAAGTCAATCGTGGTGAAGAAAGCAAGAGACGCAGTATATGTTGATTTCGTTGCAGGAAGTTTCCTATGGAATCAGATCAGGACAATTATGGCATACGCCATTGATCACTCATTTGATGAAACATTGGAGGATCCGTTTAACCTGAGGGAGAGATATCCTAAGCTGGTGCGACCTGAACCTCTGATTCTGATCGATATAGAATATAGTGGTCTCTCCTTCAAGATCTATTCAAGCAAATCTAAGAATGCAGACTTCCGTTCGAGACTCATGGAAATTTCTATGAAAAATCAGGTATTATCACAATTCGCATCCCAACTGAAACTATCGTCTACTACACGCTAAAGTTTTGGATTATGTACCAATGGATCTGTAGATCAATAACGGTAATCGCAACGATGGGCTATTTAACAGCAACCGTTCCCCTATGTTGAGATAAGCTTCGTTAACAGCTTCTCTTTCGATGCAACGGGAATTGTGAATTAAGTAATAATATCTGTAATGCATCCTGTGCCGTGGGATACAGGATACAGGCCACATCAATAAACGTGGCGAGAGCAGTGTACGCACTGAATTGGTTCAACATTGCCCCTGGACT
>JAJZOT010000187.1 GCA_021847855.1 Thermoplasmata archaeon
ATACTCGAATTATGAACGAAGAGCCCCTAGATCGAGGAAAGCGAAATTTCCTCAAAGCCATGATCGTGGTATCCGCCGGTGCTGCGGCTGCGGGAGCCCTAAAAGGCGTTGTACAGAACATAATCTCCCCAGCCGCGGGCTTGACCTCTTTTCCGACACTGACTCTTGTTGACGATGTGACTGGACTGCCCATTCACACGTCAGACATAGTAGTTAACAGCTCGAAAGCATACATATTCTATTATCCCCTGGATAATGATCCAAACTTCCTGATAAGGCTGGGTGATACAAATGATAATGATGTCAGAATATCTCCATATAATGTTCAGATACCTGCTACTGGAGGTGTATTCAGATCTCCTGGTGGTGCTGGGCCTTATGGATCTGTTGTGTCATTCAGTGCAATTTGTCAGCATCTAGGTTGTGTTCCACCAATAATCCACTATTACAAAGGCGGAATCCCGATACCTGGTCAACCAACTCTTAAGAGCTCTACTGGGTATATTCATTGCAACTGTCATGGGAGCACTTACGATCCTGCAAACGGAGCGAAAGTTGTTACTCCGCCAACACAGAGACCATTGCCCAATGTTATCCTTGATTATGATCCTGCAACAGACACTTACAGGGTAAAGAGCATGATCGGTCCGACAATTTACGGCAAACCTAGCGACCTAGAAGGTGGAACACCGTTTCCTTCTGGAACCACAACCACCCGGGTAACACAGATTAGTACAGCAGGAGCCTGATGGTGATAAAAATGGTAGACATAAAATCTAAATTTAGGAAGATTCCCACGGTAAGTTCCGTACTTGGAAATGATCCCCTCCACATCGATGAATTACCGCTCAAGAAAGTACCTGATTACATGAGAAAGAGGGGGGGAATATGGTACTGGACAGGCGCCCTGATATCTATGGCATTCGTGTATCAGATCATTAGCGGTCTTCTTCTTCTCTTATACTATGTTCCCAGCGACGCGTATGGTACAACTGCAGGAATAATCAACACAGTTCCATATGGATCGCTTATGCTCACAACACATCTATATGGAGCATATGCGATGATATTTCTAGTGTACGTGCACATGTTCAGGAACTATTTCTTTGGTTCATATAAGAAACCAAGACAATTACAGTGGATTATTGGCGTCTTACTTCTGGCTATAACCATCGGCGTGGGGTACTTTGGATACTCAATGACCGGAGATGTTCTCTCCATAGATGCTACCGATGTGGGAAGAGGCATTGCGCAATCTACACCACTTCTTGGGACAGCTCTTGAGGCTATTTTCTTCGGAAACGGTACTGCCACAAGTCTCTTCACACACATGCTTGCCTGGCACATAATCCTCGTCGTCGGCATAGGAAGCCTTTTTGGTGCTCACTTCTGGTTGGCTGAGGCCAATGGAATAATGCCGGCACACAGGGATGTTAACCACAAGGCACCGGCGATTGATAATGAAGAGGAAAAACACAAAAAATGGTATCCCTATAATATGAGTTTCATGACCCAAATTGCAATGTACAGTTTTGGTTTACTCATACTTATCCCGTCAGTCATAGCTCTTTTACCCAATGTTCCAGCGCTCTTTTCTCCTTTTCCGCAGGTTGCTCCAAGCAGTCCTCTTGCTGCATATGTTCCGGCATATCCCCCATGGTTCCTCCTTTTCGTTTATAAGGCAGTTGATTTCAGTCTATTCAATGCTGCAGGATCTTTGTCAGCACTGGCAGCAACTGCGGTTTTCGGCATAGTGCCACTGGTCTATTTTCTCATGCTCCCATTCATTGATACAAATGACGATCTCCATCCTCTGTCGAGACCGTTGGTTACGTCTTTTGGAATACTTGGGATCATATACATGATAATACTGTCGCTCTGGGGCGCCCTTACACCTGGAATACCTGTATCTACACCGGAAGTAATTGCTGTTCTGGTACCACCTTTTGTGATAGTGGTATCCGGTGTTTTCGTCATGTCAAGACTTTACAAGAATGGCCGTTTCAGAATAACGACCGGAAAGATCACAAGTTCCTTCCTGATCTTTATGTTTGTTATGGTGCTGGCGGCTTATTCATTTGGGCAGAATTTTACAATGACACTTGTGTACACCAATGGCCTAAACTTGGTTTCTACGGTGTTCACTGGCGGAGTAATGATCTTTGGTGCAGTTGGAACGATGAAATCAGCCAGAATATCCAATGCTCAAGCAAATGACGAGAAGCAACGGGCCAACGTATATCAGATCAGCAAGAATGTGGCAATGGTGTTATCAGCGCTGCTTGCAATAGGTACAATTGCCATAGTATACATAATTTCTCAACTGGATCCTGTCGGGCCTGTTCCAAATGCTGAATTCGGAATTGGCCTGGGATTTGTGATGATCTTTACCGGAACTATACTGAGAATATACAGGGCTGCGTTCTACAATGAGTGATATAAGAGTTAAAGGATTCGACGACATTACGTTCTGGCGAGAGGATAGCATCGGCTTGATCGTGATTAGATCATCACCTGAAGGAAGAATACGGAAAAAAACTTTGGAAGAGCTTATGATAGCACTTAGTAGTGCCTCCATTGATTCGTCGATTGGCAGTATTGCGATCACTGGTCAAAACGATCTTTTTTTCAAAGACATAGTAATGAATGAAGCTGAGGATCTTCCTGCTTTACTTGAATCACTACGTGCACTGGCATCCTTGTTTTACTCAATAGATAAGCCTACATTTACAATCCTGAATGGTGATGCAACAGATCTCGGCTATGAACTTGCGCTGTTGACAGATATAATAATTTCGTCTCCCAAGGTAACAGTCGGTTTTTCCAGTGAATACAATTACAAGATGGCAGGGTCTCTCTCCTCCCTGCGATTTAGATCGGCAGAGTTAAAGGAATCGTCAGAAGGAGTGAACTGCGATTACGTTTTCAAATATGATAATTTGCTTGGAGATGCCAAAAATCGGATTTCTGTGCTTGAAAACCCGAGACTTGCACTCTCCAGACGTAATCGTCTTAGATTCATTAAGGAAGCAATCACTGAGGAGCATCTTATGCTTCTCGCCAAATCTAATATTTCAAAAGACAAAAACGCATTAAATGTGCTTGTAGGAAAGGGGGAATGAACTAAAAATGAATAGCAATACAAAGGGATGGATTGGCTTTGCAATTGTGGCAGTCTTGATTATAGGTGGTGCTTTTGGCACGTCGCACATTCTGCCTACATCAGCCACGGGAATTTCTGTGTCGGATATCACCTCATCTAGTGGGGGAAATTATGTTGCAAATAACCAGACGTATGTTGTAAACGTTTCCGACACAAGCACCGTCGATAATTTTACTATATCAATTACTTCGACGGTTGCTTCCGGTCCATTGAATGTTTCAATTATTCCACAAACTCTGCTTAACAGCACTATATTCAACTCGACTTACAACGTAATGTACAACAAACTTTACAACCAGTCTGTAAATAAAACTGAGAAAGCAGGAATCACACTGAATAACAGCGTTAACCAATCAATAAAACAGAACGCTTCTGCCAATGCCACTGTGTACGCTTACCAGAATGCTTCCATTAATCTGTTTTCACCAATATACATGAACATGACATTCACAGGCGGTATCCATTCATTCAACATTTCAATATCTCTAAACAGCAGTGCGTTAAAGCTTTTGAATAGGAATGAGGTACTGTTTGCAACAATAAACCTCGCTTCAGGCCCTGATGTTGCAAATGGAAACATTATGTTCGTGAAGGTATGACATCTATCCCGCAGAACAACCTCAAAATATAATTTTTTATTGTTACTTTTCTAAATCTTTTGTAGGACAGATGTAAAAAAAGAACCTATGAATGTGGAATCCTGGCTGCTTGGTACCCTTATTACTTGGTGTGTTATTGAAAACTTAGTTGCTAGCTCAAAGTTTTTAATTATGATCAAAACTTCTTTCTATTGAGGGCAAGGTACAGTTCTCATAAACGCAGGTGGCAGTGCCGGATGCAACAAATCCACACTAATAATATCCTGAACTTATAAAAATAATTGTTGCTGCTAGCACAGAAAAGAACGAAGCAAGGAAATTAACCTCACCTTTCGTGAGTTTACCCATATTTTCCCACAATGCACCAAGTAAACTGTCTATCTGGCATCCTGCAAAACCCATTAAAGTTACGAATACAACCTGTATTATATTGAATCCCGTTGAAGAGAGAAACGCATAGGTGATAGCTACTATAAATGCACCAAAAAGCGCTGCAACCTCACCCGTTAGTGAGATCCCCCCGTTAATGCCGGGTGTTGTCGGTTTCAAATTCGTAATCAAATATACTTTTTTGTCTATTACTCCTATCTCAGACGCAAAAGTGTCGGAATTCACAACAGCAAGTGAAATTGCAAACAATTCAAAATAGTGAAAATGGAAAATGTGAGTAAATGTAGTTGTAAAATTCAGTGATGAAATAATCATACCAATGACAGCAGCGTAAAAAATATTGGAAACCCGCCTTTCGCCAGAGCTGCCTTCCTGGAGATTTTTACTTTTTTTCTCCTGAAAAAAGGCCTTA
>JAJZOT010000188.1 GCA_021847855.1 Thermoplasmata archaeon
CTGTCTGTTAGCTTGAGTGTGCCCTTTATTCCCTCAAAAAGAGCCAGATCCATCCTAATGATGCTGTTCTGCAAGTTTCTCCTCCTCTACCAGATTTATCGATCTGCCGGCTCTTTTTGCAACTTCTGGTTTTAATTTAACAGTCCTGACCGCATAGAATATGGCAAACGCAAGATATCCCACTGAAGCAAGAACCGCCTCCGTTATTGGAAAGGTCGGTGGATATACAGATTCCAGCAGAACCCATACAAATATTACAGTTGCAATAATCGGCAGGACATAATGCTCAATTACATGCACAAAAATGAAGATTCCATGATGTTTTTCCTTCAATCTGTAAAACAGAGTCATGACGCTGGTGTTTAACAGTATGTGTGTTATTATTAAACCAAATAGTGCAAGTGTGGTAAGGAAATCAAATGTGTTACTCAGGGATGTTGAAACGTTTATGTTAGAGGAGGTATCAGACAGAATTGCGATGAATGATCTCCCCAAAAGGCCGTTTATGAGAATGGTACCGCCTATTGCAAGGACCGATGACATTGTTCCTATGAAAATAAGTGCCTTGTGTGGGGTTACATACTTTTCATGCAGTTCTGCAAAGTAATGGGGCAGAACACCGTCCCTCCCCATTGCAAAGTATACTCTGCCCGCATTGGACTGCATTGCCACTGAATCAGAGAATGCTGAATTGAATGCTACCATGGAGAGCATAACCCCACCCGCCACGCCGGTATACGCGGTTGCCACTATAATTCCAGGGATATTCGCAACCGCAAAGGTGCTCATAAGTGATACACCCCAGCCAACTGTGAGGGCATAGGCGACCTCGGTAAGCACTATTCCAACAATTACAAGGCCGAATACCAGGCTCTTTGTTATTGCCCTGCTGTTGACCGCCTCCTCTCCAAGAGGTGCAGAACCTCCGTATCCAATAAAACTGGTCAGGCCAAATATCATTCCAAGTCCAAGCCCACTGAGGGGCCCTCCTACTGAGTCAAACAGTTTAGACTTTATGAAAGGATTGAAAACCGCAAGCGTGTTGTCCTTTGCCTCAATGATTATTATTGCAGAGAGGACTGCAAGGAAAATGACCTCAAAAAATGCCGCAATACGAATATACTTCATCTGTGGCCTGATGCCAAATATGGCAAGTGTAATCGGTGCAAGGATAAACACAAGTATGAGTGGAATCCATATCCAACCTGGTAGGGCTATGTTTAGGAAAAAACCTAGGACTCCAGGCAGGACAACACCACCAACATACACCGGTATTGCCGCGGTGCTTGCAATCTGGTACATAACGTAGAGAAGACCAGAGGTTATGGCCGGCGTGGGTCCGAATGCGGTTCCTATGTAGCCATAGTACCCACCTGCACTGGCATGCCGTCTCGATAGGTGGTAGAGAGTATTGACTTCAAGAAACATGGTCAGGGTTGCTATTAGGAAGGCAAGTGGAGTGAGAAAAAAGGCGAAGGCGGCTGCAGATGTCATGAATGCCACAGTATCGCATGCTGGAGCCATTGCCGATATCTCCTCTGCTATCGCACCCCAGGTGCCAACCTGTGATCTTTTAAGTCTTGTGTTTTTAGGTGCGTTGTCCATAATTAGGTCCCCCTTAATGTAATATTAACTTCGTTAGTATTATACTAACATATTTAAAATTTGGTAAATTACCGTTTCCAAGTGGATTGTTCATTTCGATTTCAGAGAAATGGGAAAATGTAAAGTTAACAAAAATGATCTCTATAGCGCAGTATCCAACAGATATTAACAGCGAAAGACAGAGAAGTTTGAATTCATTATAGATATTCGGAAAACACTTCATGTTTATGCCAGCGATGGAGGAATACGTTACGTGGTTTTCATGCCAAGGGAAGGAATGTTCGACTTTGTAGCCTCAGCCTCATTCGTTGCTATAGTGGATATAGCGTTGTTTGTATAGCGAGCTTCATCAAGAATCTGCTTATCTGCTGTGATAGATTCGCATAAAGGATAAGCGGTCATCACCCCACAATTGAGTCGGGAAATATTCGCGTGCGAATCTGCCATAGAAGCTACGTTTAAGGCATAAGATTTACGAGAAATCTGGTCCATGAAAGTAGTGATGCGACTTAATAACGGAATCTCTTTTCATACTCTTTGTGAGGAAACCACTCCAGCAATATCGCAATTATTTCCACTTCGTTTCCAGCAACAGAATACACTATCCTCCAAGCGTTGGGTAGATTGTACTTCCATAGGTTAGTAATACCATAATCCCGCATGTAGGATTTTGGTATCTGTCGTTTTGGTATTTGAATTCCACAGAAAGGGTTCGTCTTAATATCGTCTGTCGCTCTTTCCAGAAACTTGTAGAGTGAGGGGTTATCGGCCTTCACCTTGAAGTATGCTCGCTGTATATCTTCATCCGCAAACGCCACAGATATGGCGTCAAAATATGCTTAGGTTTTTTCAAAGATGCATATTACGCCTAGGAGGTATATAGGTCTCCTTTTCATCGTATATACCCCTTTTTCCTGTAGTGTAAAAAGAAAAATGTGTTCCACTACGGCATTAAGCTATCGATCAATTATTAAATCCATGAAAAACCACGAGAATTACTGGACTCGTTGAGATATGCCCTTTATAAATGTAGTAGAAATTCTAAGACTATTCTGATACCATATCGCCACAGTGATCTTCTTATCGATCACTACTTAAGCACCAGCCTGCTATCACTGTACTTCCTTACTAGATCGGGATTCCACACCCAGATTATCTTACCTTTATTCTGGACGATCTTCCCTGAATCTTCCAGGTACGAAATGATTATGTTGAATGTTTGATACATTACTTTCTTTTCCAGTGAAAGCCAAAGTTGCCTCTTTGATGGATATTCTTCCGCTTTTCTCAGAGCATCTTCTACCATGAGAACGGTATCTAACCTCGGATAGTGGATAATTGGCTTGTTTCCCATTGTGGTATATATTTATATATAATATATAAACTTATACCATTAACGCATAGTCAGAATGAGTTGCCATTATACTTGCAGAATTCGTTTTGTTGGGATAGTCCATTCCTTTGTCGAATGACTGATCGCAAATTTTTAGGGAACTGTGTTCATAAAGGAACATGGGAAACATGACTCGCAGGTTCACAAGAGAGGAGGCATTATTGGAAATATCCCGACTTCTTAAGATATTAACAGAGACACATCCGGATCCTTTTATGAAGTCTGGTTCACAGGTTAAGTTTTACATCCGGGTTAATGACATTATAAGTAACTTACCGGAAACTCTGGACGTAACACAGATGCACATCGTGACGAGCAAAGTTACAGCACTCATAGGGGACGGCCATACGTTTATGGATCAGCTGGATTGCCCTGGGGGACGAATCTGGATTGATCTGGATCCAATAGAGGAGAAGCTTGTGGTAATGGGTGTGTACGAAAGCAAGCATACCCGTCTTATTGGACACAGTCTTCTAGCCGTGAACGGAATCCCAATAGAGGATTTGTCGTCAAGAATCCTTGAGATTAGGGGTGCGAACGGAACGCAAAATAATCTTGTCCACCTTGCAGATGCACTCAAAGATCCATGCATGGTTTCATTTCTCACTGGAAATGGCCCTGGCAATATGGATCACATAACATTCACCCTGATGTCTCAAGAGGGCAATTCAATCCAAAGGATTAGCATCCCTTGCAGTACAGAAGCTCCAGGTATGCTAATAGAACACCACTCGCTGGATCTTCCAGCATCTCCGGAATCAGACATTTCATATGGCATACTGGAAGATAGGATCGGATACCTCAGGATAGATTCCATGAGAAGATACAGGGAAAACTATGAATCACAGCTGAAATTTGGGGCAAGTGAATCTTTCCTGAGAGAACTCCTTGAAAAACAGGGAATCGAAACAAATAGGGGGATTGAGGAAACCATATCCGGAATACCTTCAGCTTCTGGGGCTATTATTGATCTTCTCAAGGTAATGGACGAGAAAGGCATAGATGATATAATAGTGGATCTGCGGAAGAACAGCGGAGGCAATTCTTATTTAGCGCACATTTTAGCCTATTTCCTCTATGGAAGCAGAGCCTGGGAGGTGGATGAAGGATATGACATAGAGAGGCACTCACCATTGTATGAAAGTCAATTCAACGTTAAGAATAATGCAGATACCATTGGTGGGTATACTTTTCAGGAAATGAATAGATGGATCTCGGGAAAGAGAGGATTGAATCACGAGGAATGGGAAGAGATAGTAGGGTTGTCATCCACCTTCACGGAATACGAGAAGCATTACAGTCCTGCCACCGGAATAAAGGTATATGTACTATGTTCAGCCCGTACATTCAGTGCCGGCTTTGACCTCTTGTCAATCCTTAAAAAATGTGGTGCAACTGTAATTGGAATCACCCCATCTCAAGCTGCCAATGCATTCACAAATACCATTCGTTTTTCTTTGACCATATCAGGACTCAAAGGTTGGGTGTCGTCAAAATTGATGTTAAAATTCCCTGAAAATCCTATATTCTACAACGTCAATCCCGATATTTCTATAG
>JAJZOT010000189.1 GCA_021847855.1 Thermoplasmata archaeon
ATCCTTCAGAGACTCTGCAATTTCCTTAACATAAATCGGACTCTCCGGTTCGCACATTTCCTCAATGTAGGCTTTTGTCCTATCGTCTGCTTTCCTATAGATCCCGTTTGCATAACGGCCTGCTTCCTTGCTATGCCTTATCGATCTCAAGAATCTGTAAACGGCTTCTGGCTCTATTCCACCTTGCTTAAAATACCAACTCGGTGTATCTTGATCAAGGCCATCTAAATATCCTTTTGCTGCGACTCGGATCGCCTCTGTCCTGTTCTCAGCGTTTATTTTTGCGAGGTTCCTTAAAGTCTCGTCATCAAGCACTGCACTAATCGTCTGGCTCATTATATATGAAATAGGTTTCTAAATATAATGTTTGTTACTCTCTATATAATGCCAAAAACTCTGACCTTATCAGAAATCTATGTATGAAATTGATCAGATCAGTTTTAATAAAAATAATATATAGTCCGAATCAGAAAAACGTAAGAGCCTATTATCAAGATTTCCTTTAATTTTAAAGGCTCTGCGATTGCATTATATAATTTTTGAAGTAAACGTTTTAAGCGGATCCGCCTCTATTATTATATACTAACATAGCCCTGTCACTTAAGGACACACTTTTGTTTACGGAAGTGTATTAAACATTTTGATAATCCTTTAATTTACTGCTTCTGTATGCATTTTGAAAATTCATTTTTCCATTACTTTTTATACACTCTTGTCATAAGAGTGTATTGGATAATTTCAATGGTTCATTGTATATTGGAGGGTCAAACTCTGCATCTTGGAAGAGGGTAGTGAGTCTGTTGTCTTTTAAGGCCTTAAAATTTAACAGGTTAAGGCACTAAATGGTTTTCTATTAAGGCCTCAAAATTTAGCGGATCAAGGTATTAAACAGCTCCCTTATAATGCATTATTTGGTCTAACGGGTACCTCACCTCTCAGATCCTCAAGACTCATTCTGACCTCTAAAAAAGATCAAAATATATCTATTAACAATTTTAGCCTATCTCATCTCTTGGATATTAAATTATAGGGATAAGGAGGTTATGGTGGTAGGTTTTTGGAAACCTCCTTACTTATTGAGGCACTTTCTCTTCTCATGTCAAGACTTTCCAGTACTATGAATCCCAGGATAATATATCCCATGAAAATTAAGATAAAATCATCAGACGACCCAATGAGGCTGTATATCAATACGAAGCCCGACAGTGAAATTGCCAATAAAGATACACTGATTCTTCTAAGGCTTTTCATAGTTGACCTTATAGATTCTAAGAGAAGAGAGAAATTAGAAGTTAGATGTACCGCAAGATTAGCAAGACCCGCCATTGACCCAAGGAACAAGAAGAGCACGAAGACATTAACGGTTAGCACAGCTGGAATTAAGATTATTCCCGAGACAAGTATTACCGCAATAACAGCCGTGATTGGAGTACCTGAGCGGGATGAAATCTTTGAAAAAAATGGATTTAACATCTTATTGCTTGACATGGAGTAGACAACACGGGAAGCAGCTGTCAAAAAGGCTAATGAACCAAGTATACCGTCATTAACTCCGGCAAAAAGAAACAACGGTACAGAGTAATTTCCAAGGAATGACCTCATAACTGTTATCACTGGAATATTTGAAGAAAGCATGGCATTGAATGAATGTGTTGTTATGCCAACATCAACAAGGCCATACAGAACCAGAGCTTCTAACAGACCTCCGATTACAATGACCATGAGGGCTGCTCGACCCACGTTTTTATGTGCATTTTTTGTCTCACCGGATACAGGTGTAATAGCCCCATATCCGGTTGGTATTCCAATTGCAAATAGTATTCCAAAAAATATTACGGAGGCGGATGGTACATTACTTACCGGATTGTAAAGAACAAAATGCGAGATAAACAAAGATACTATAACTACGGCAATAAGCACCACAACTTCAATGGCACCTGCAAAAACAGCGTAATGCTTCGATGGCTTAATGCCTAAAATGAGAAATAATGACGAGGGCAAGAATACGATTGCAAAAGATATTGGTGCAGGTATTCCAACAATGTAGGAAAGCACAAAAGCCGACCCAATAAGATATCCTCCTGCGTACAAGATTGAATAAAATACATAAAGCCAGCCCGTTTCGAAGCCAAATCTCTTTGATAATAGTTTCAACGCATAGTTGAAATACCCGCCAGTCTCTGTGTGTTTCTTGGAGAGATAATATACTACTATTCCATTAATAAGTACGACAGATGTTCCAATAATTACCACTATTGGAGAAAAATATAATGCTAGTAATAATACAGCTGTTGCATATGTGAGCATACTCAGAAAAGGTGCCTGTCCACCAAAAGATAAGAAAAATATGTCTCTAAACTCTAATTCTCGCTTTAGCCCGTTTGTCTTATTGGTAACGCTTGTAGTTTGAACACTCAACGCCTTCACCGTTCTCTTCATTGATCGGCATGTCTTAAGTTTTTCGGAGAGGTATGTTCGCAATTCGCTTGACTTACTTACATTTGTGAAATTCTCCCCACCCTGTCGGATGGGGCCTCCTGATTCGACCAGTACGCCTGCTCTCATTCCCTCTCTTGCGAGAAGTACCAGAGTATTGGCCCTTCTGTCCGCAGGCGTTAATTCCCCACTATCCGTGGGTACTCCTTCTGAAATCAATGCGAATCTTTTGATATCAATGGCGGTATTCACTACACGATCCTCTTTCTATCCACAGTTTGAACACATCTTGGTGGATGGTTAAAATATCCAGATTTCAATGTAGTTCTTCCCTATTTCCTTGACGCTTTCTTGAAGTCAATGTCAGTGCGTAGAGGTGTTAGGTTTTGGCATGTTACAATCACCGAGAAAGAAAGATCATCTTTGCAGCAGTTATAATATGGGTTTCGCAGTCTCGCTCCTTCTTGGAAATATAGTAAAAACCTTCGTTTTAGGAGCTTTTTTCCTCCTCTTGGTCGTCCACCAAAACTCATTTTGTGGAGAAACATATGGGGTGTTTAAAAGAATTTTCCAGCAGATAAATCCAAGTTTTCATACTTCACTTTTTTTAGACATTGTCAAGATCCAGTTGATAAGTATCTGTGATACCAATAGGATGTCCGAATTAGACCTTCCTTCGTCTTGAACCTGTGCTTCAGCAGCCATGACTGGATGGAGAAATGCTGTTCAGCCAGGTCCGAGGTCTTCTCCACATCAGGATTCTCAAGATACAGGAATACCTCATTCCTGTGCTTTTTCACCCATTTGAGGAAGGATGCCATGATCCTGTCACCGCCATAGAGGCTGTTAATCTTCTCCAGCATTATTTCAACGATCTCCCTCTCACTCATGCCCTCAGTGAGCTTCAACACCGCATCCCTGTTCTTTCCCAGTTTGTCCAGGTTTGCTTTATTCTGGAAAAACATGTACCTGACCAGTCTCTTTGCCATGTGTAGAGGCTCTTCCATCTTTGCATCGGCTATCCTGTGAGCCAGATCCTTCTCAATGTGGAAGAGGCACCTCTGCCTCCCTATTCGCACATTGAGGCCTGCTGACACCATTTCCAGGATCGATTTGTAATGGTATCCGTCTGTGGTGATGAATATCTCCTTTGGCATGGTGAATCTGGAGAGTGCCCTCATGAAGAATCCTGCCAGTGTATCCTCCTTGAGGTCGTCCAGCATCTCTTCCACGAAGTTTCCGTTCTTTGAATCCTTCAGGAGTGCCCTGTATTTCTCCATTCCGTCAATGTGTGCATACTGTTCGTCGTACACGAAATATCCGGAAGAATCCATCATCATGTCCAGTGGGGAAGGAACATATTTCCTGATGGTTTCATGAGATATGATGACGTTTCCTATGATGCGGAAGAGGTCTGCTGCCTTCCTCAGGGATGTCTTTACTCTGGTCTTGACACTCTTATCCCTGACATTGTCGGGGTAATGCTTTCCATAACCGTAAATTGGATGCTTTGCAACGAATGAATATCTGCAGTCATTGCAGATATACCTCTGAACCCTGAATACTATACCGTTCTCCAGTTTCCTTATACAGATTCCGTTCTTCACTACATTCTTTGAACTGCAATGAGGGCATATGGGGTTAATGAAGCTGATGAGATCATTCTCCTTTAGCTCAATGTCCATCATGGGTATGTTATTGACCAGGAAGGCTGGCGAGAAATCAACTGAGGCATAATCTTCAAAAGATGTGGAAACTCTCCTGAACTCAGTGTAGGGAGTCTTCCCCAGTTGCATGTAATAGTATGTTACAATGATATTTCATGATTTCGGTTCTGAAGTATGAACCAGAGAGAAATCAACTAAATCTTGACAATGTCTTTTTTCAGCAAACTCTAATAACACTTTCTTCACTACCCTACCTAATATTTCTGGTCTTGGCCACAGCTTCCACTGGATGTTTTACACCCTGTCAGTTTTCAAGACGGTATATGAGGTATATCACTCCAAGAGTTTTTCACAGAATATTTAGAGCAGAACGGGTTGTGGGAATCATCATAGCAT
>JAJZOT010000190.1 GCA_021847855.1 Thermoplasmata archaeon
TCCTCAGAGTTAACCTGCTGCCTTCCTCTTCCATACTATCGGATGGGCTTATTTCATATTAGCTTATCAGTTAATAAAATTAATAAACATAATCTCTCTGTCATTCTGGTAGTTCATTCGCATGTATAGGGGAAATGTATCATTTTATTCTGGGGCCGATTCAGCAAATCCTTGAAGACATAATTAAGTGGACTTCATCAAAAGCCAATATCCTTTTAAAGTGAGTTTATTTCTCATAAATATGGAGTGCTGAATGTGGTTGATGTATCAAGATCCCTTGAGGATCATATTGACGGGATCATAAAACTTTCAAACGACGTATACAATTTTTCTGAACCCGGAAGCATGGAGTTCAGGTCTTCAGAGGAGATTATCGGGAAATTGAAGGAGAATGGATTCGTTGTTCAGGAGAACTACCTGGGTATGAAGACTGCTTTCAGGGCTGAATTTGGATCTGGAACACCCGTGATGGGGCTTTTAATGGAATACGATGCCCTGCCCAATGGACATTCCTGCGGACACAACCTCATCTCCGCATGGGCTTATGGCACAGCACTTGTCCTGAAAGATCTTATGAAAGACGGAAAAATAGTCCTTTTCGGGACACCTTCTGAGGAGGGTATCGGGCCCTACGCGGGGAGCAAGATAATGATGGCCAGCAGCGGATCATTTTCAGGTATTGACTTCATGTTCGGAATGCATCCTGACGACAGGTGGTGCGTCGGATGCAAAGCACTTGCCGATCTTCAGGTTGAATTCACCTTCAGGGGAAAATCCTCACATATGGCAGCTTCACCGTCAGAAGGCATAAATGCACTGGATGCACTTGTAACATCCTACACTGCAATCAATAATTCAAGGGACTGGGCTGCAGTGGACAGCCACCTTGTGATTGGCATGATAATCAAGGAGGGAGGAAAGGCGTCCAATGTGATCCCCGATAGGGCAGTACTTGAGGTCGATATGCGATCCACATCCTCAAGGTTCCTGAAAACATTCAGGGATAGGATAGTAAATATCGTTTCATCAGTGTCCAGGGGTTTTGGGACAGAACTTGAGGTAAGAGATCTAATACCCATGTATACTGAATATTCAGCAAACAGCACAATAGACAGAATTCTTGAGGCTGAAATGGAGAATATTGGAATAAGGCCCATCAATCTTGACAGAAGCACGGAGATAGCATCCGGAAGCACCGATGAGGCCAATGTTAGCCTCACGGTTCCCATTGGTCATATTGACATGAAGGTTGGTGACGATCTTCCGGGGCATTCCGATCTGTTCAGGATAGCTTCTGAACCGGAAAGAAACAGGGATAATCTAAAGAAGGCAATAACTGTAACTGTAAATTCAGCACTCAAGATCATTAAGGATCATGCAATCATGGAAGAGATAAAGAGAGAATTTGGTGATAAACATGGAAAAAATCAAACCCCCTAGATTGAACCCGGGCGATGAAATCAGGGTCATCGCTCCTGCCAGTGCACCAGACATAAAGCAGCTTTCTGAAGGTGTCGCAAGACTGAGAAAGCTTGGATTCAAGGTTTCTGTGGGTAAAAACATAAAGAAATTGGTGCAGAGAAATGATCTTGCAGCTCCTGCAAAGGAAAGATCTGAAGAGCTTATGACTGCCTTCAAGGACCCAAACGTGAAGGCCATATTCAGTGCCCGTGGAGGTTATGGAAGCATACATATCCTTCCACTGCTGGATTATGATAGTATAAGGGACAATCCCAAGATATTCATGGGATACAGCGACATTACCGCCCTGCACCTTGCAATTAATAAACTATCCAGCCTTGTCACCTTCCACGGGCCCATGGTGGCTTCAGATGTCAGTGAGTTTTCAAAGCCCACTTTCAAGTATTTTCTTGATATTCTATCAGGAAAATCCACGGATATTGGCATGATAAACAAGGATCGCCTCATCAAGTATATCATACCGGGAAAGGCGGAGGGACTGTCAATGGGAACCAACCTCTCAGTGGCGGCTTCACTGTTCGGAACATCATATCTTCCAAAGACCGATGGACGGATATTCTTCATTGAGGACACAAACATAACTTCCGGAGACATTGACAGATACTTCTACACAATGAAACTGGCAAACCTCAACAATTTCTCAGGCTATGTGTTTGGGGATTTCAGGGCAATAATGGACAAGGACGAGCCGACACCATCCGTTGAGGATGTCGTCCAGAAATTCATGAACGAAACGAACCGCCCGTCCCTTTACGGTGCTCCCTTTGGCCATGGCGATGAGCAGCTTCTCATACCGCTGAACGCCAAAATAGAGATTTCAGATGATGATCCTTATATCAGCCTGAAAGAGGATATCGTGAACTGAAACCTCAGTCTTAGAGGATCCATGATATAATTACAGAATAAAGGGAAATAATCAATTCTATAGCCCAGAATTTATTACATAATAAGGATTACAGTACGGATGGAGATAATTCGCAGGGACGGGCTTGCAAGAATAGGAAGGTTTACCACGCTTCATGGGAAGGTGGAGACGCCCACAATACTCCCTGTGGTTAATCCGAATCTTCTTGTGATAACCCCGAAGGAGATGAAGAAATTCGGGGCTCAGGCAATTATAACAAACAGCTACATCATAAGAAGGAATGCAACTCTCAGAGAAAATGCCCTGAAAAATGGAATCCACAGCCTCATGGATTTTGACGGCCCTATAATGACCGATTCAGGAACATTCCAGAGTTATGTTTACGGTGATGTGGAATACACGAACCAGGAGATTGTCGAGTTTCAGAGGTCAATAGGAAGCGACATCACAACCATACTTGACATCTTTTCGAAACCAGATGACACTTATGATCAGGCAAAGAATGCGGTTATGGAAACATACAGGAGGATAGAGGAGATTCCTGAACTTTCAGGACCAATGCTTGCAGGACCCATACAGGGATCCATATACCCGGACCTCAGGAAAGAGTCTGCCGAACTCATGGGGAGAAGCAAAGCCGATTACCTTCCCATTGGAGGGGTGGTGCCTCTACTTGAGAATTACAACTACGATACCCTGGTGGACATAATTGTAAATTCGCGCATAAACACCAATCTTGGAAAACCTGTCCATCTTTTTGGTGGAGGGCATCCCATGTTTCTGGCAATGGCCGTATATCTGGGTGTTGATCTCTTTGATTCAGCATCTTATGTGAAATATGCCAGGGATGGAAGACTTCTGTATCCTGAGGGTTCCAGAGATATAACTAAGATCAGGGATTTTCCTTACTGGAGCCCACTTTTTGGAAAATATTCCCCCATGGAGGTGAACAAACTTGAGAAACAGGAGAAGACCGAACTCCTGGCCAGACATAACCTTGCCGCACTGTTCATGGAGCTTGATGAGATAAAGGAGAGAATTCATGAGGAGACACTATTCAACTATATCCAGGAAAAAAGCAGGGCACACCCCTATCTTTACAGGGCTTTCAGGCGCATACTGGATCATCGTGACAATATTGCATATTTCCAGGACATATCTAAGAAAAGCCCATTCTTCTATTATGACAGCATGTCCCTGCTTGACCCAGTTCTTTCAAGACTGAGGGCATTCTCAATGAGGTATGTAGAGAGAAACAGGCGTGAAACGGTGATCGTCCCGGCTGACAGCTGGAGGCCCGGAGTTCCATTGAAAAAGGAGATACTTGCGCTCTACGAAAGCAACCCCCTTAACGTGATGCTGGAATGGTGCGATCTTCTCGTACCAGTTGAGCTGGAGGAGACCTATCCTGTGGAACAGCATCTTTCCTCATGGCATTCTGATCAGAAAACATTCATTGAAAACTATAATTCTGTTGCTTTCCTGGTAAAACCATACGAAGTGCGTTACCTTAAGGACGTACTTATCAACCCCGATGAAGAAATCATGAGGAACTTTGACCTGGAGAAGATCAGGACGGTTGCCGATTTCCAGTTCGGTACCGGATCCGGACTGGTCCTGTTCCCTGATGGCTGTGTCATTACAAAATCAAGAAGTACCGGCAGGATAAGGAATATACTTTCTGACGGAAAGATAACAGGCACTATGCGCACAATGGATGGCTTCTTCACACTTACCACAGAAGGGGGTGAGAAACTCAGGCTTGCAACACCATATCCCCTTGGAAGAGTTGTGGTCAACAGTGACAGTGCAGAATACAACAGGAGGGGTTTCAATGTATTCTTCAAATTCATTGTAGAAGCTGATGAGAATATCGTCGCGGGAAACGATGTCCTGGTTGTTGATGAGAATGACCGGCTTCTGGCTGTTGGAAAATCCACAGTAAGCGGAAAGGAACTTTCGTTTTACGATGAAGGTGTGGCTGTCAAGGTTCACCACGCCATCAATTCCCATCAGGAAACTGATTAGTGGATCTTATCTACGTTATCAAAACCTTATGCAATATCCATTAGGATGGAAGTTCTGAAGGAGTCCTTCGTGGAACCGCATACTTGGTTCTGTTCATGGATCTGTATTCTACA
>JAJZOT010000191.1 GCA_021847855.1 Thermoplasmata archaeon
GGTGATGGGAACTGTAAAGGTTACGTTGTGATTAATGACAATCACCAAATTTACAGAAGGGCTAATCAAATTATCCGGTATTGGCAGGTATATCTGATAATAAGGCCTGGAAGAGAATGCTTCTGAATATACTAACCGGTTGCCTGCACTGGATTCTCCGTATATCTGAAGACTCGTAATATCAGGTCCTGTCACGGTGATCCTTACAGGTATGTGACTGGCAACTACAGTTGGGACTGAAATCTGCGACGGTGTTACGGTGATGACCATCTTCTGATCAGAGAGATGTGTTTCATTTGTCCCGGCCGCATTCAGCGAAAAAGAAAAAGCTGTTGATATAAGAAGGAGACCGGACAAAATCAGCAGAATGGTTATGCCGCGTGTTACTTTCACGATGACTCCAGTATCTGTAAATTGAAATTTTAAGCTATGCCAAAAATAGCTAGAGTTTGTGACGGTAACTGAACCCAGCTATTGCGCTAATCAGATAGAATATAACCAGAATGTCGTACAATCCCGGTACATACGGCAATGAATGGGGGTAAGCAGATATTCCAAAGAGATATGTGGCAAACTGAACGGGAGTTGTGAAACCAACCATCTGATATGTAGCAACGTCACCAATAAGGAAAAGAAACAATATCAGGGTGCCTGTAGCACCTGCAGTAAGTGTTTTCCTCCCCGGTCTTGCAAAGATAATTATGGATCCGCAAAGTGCCGCAATTCCAGTTATCAGTAAACCATACCAGTGGATAAAGTAGGGGCTGGTTGTTCCGAAATCAGTCTGAAGATTATGATCTGTGTAGAGAATCAAGACAGTTATCAGAAAATCCACAAATAGCAGTACTGCGGGAACTCTGAAGGCTCTTTCTTTATTGTCATCCATTTCTTCACAGAAATTTATTTACAACATCATATAAAAAGTTATTGTCTCTGGAAAAATGATAAGGATATTCGGATAAGGTCAAAGGAAGCGATGCTTTTTCTCATTGCCGTCTCCAGAACCTCCTGCTCCGTGTTCATAGAAATCTACTTTCCCGCACTGCTGGCATCTGAACAGTGAAAAAGTCTGTGTTGATTCTGCCAGCTGATTCCATCCTCCGAGAAACATTCCACCAATTCCGGAATAACCTCCAACGCGGAATTTCATATCTCCTACAGGTTGCATATCAATGTTGCAATTGCTGCATTTTCTTTCCATCGAATATTAATTCACGATATAATATAAATTATTCTACTCTGTGGGGAAGCTGAACAATAAAACTTGAGTTAAAACGGTTCGTTTTCAAATATTTCTGTGCGAATGTTAATATATGGTCTATAAAATGTTCTTGCAGTGAAAATAAAAGACATAGATCAGCGTCTGGATTTCAGATGTATTCTTTCGCTAGCTTTCGATACGCCATTTTTAAAATTCACGAAAAACCATGACCTCAATGTTCCTGCATTCCTCGATTCTCGCGTCGATCTTTCAAAATTCCTTTACATAGTTGAAAAAAAGGGTTTTGAAAAAGACCTTCCAGTATTACTTAGGGGAATGAAAGCAGGAGAAACAGATTACGCTTTCATTGTTGAGGAAGATCTCAGTGATAACAAATCCGTTGAAATACTGTCCCGCCTCGCGAATACAAAAACCGTTTCACTAAATGCTGTGAGTGCTAGGAAAGGGCGCCTGTTCATAGATTTCCGGTTCCATAATTCACGCCTGAATTTAATTTCAGACATTATTTTCGAGATGGGATCAAAAGACAGAACACTAATTGTGGATTACTTAGGCAAAAGCCCCGGAATAACAAAGATATTGGAGGAATTGAACAGCATTTTTCCGATTACTGTGGTTTCATACGCTATCAGATTAGAGGGAAATTTAGCTGATTACGAAAGAGCGATGGCCGACTTCGACTGCATTGGAGAGATACAGAACAAGAGTGGTAATCCCCTTAAAATCATGATTTACACTAATGAGAAACTACCTCCGGAATACTCCGACTATTCTATTCCTGAGACCGATAACATCTATGAATTCGTTAGTGAAAATCCATACCTGATGGAAATACGTAAGCTTGCTTTTGATAAACCGGTTATGAGGAATGCATATTTTCTCAATTACAAGGATAACTATCTTCTTGTGGACAATTTTATGCCTAAGGTGCAGGCAAATGATTATGTAGAAGTCGTCATGAAAGTTGCTGAAAAAGAGGGAAACCGATTGTTCCTCGAAAGAGTCACAGACATTGACAGTGACCTGTGGGACTGGATTTGACCATGATTTCGGCTCTGCACCAGATTATTAGCGGAGACTGTCCTCGATAGCATGAATCAAAGACATCGAACATGAATTACCTTCAAAATATCGTTATTATAACGAAACAAAAACACAAAACTTTATTCATTGCATATTTTTACGCAATATATATGCTGACCGAAGCAGCCATCGAATTACCTCTTTAGGCAAGGGATGATATAAGTCCTTGGTCAGGATGACAGACCGGCAGACAGGTTAAAAACGTCGAAACCGGACAGTGGCAATCATTCACGTTGGTGTTCGACAAGTCTCAATGGGGGACATGAAAATGAAGGAAGAAAGTGAAAACAGGCTTACATTGACTGAAACCGCTTACAAATACATATTTGAAGGAATACTCAACGGGAAATACAGAGCGGGACAGTCTATAAGTCCAGACAATCTGGCTACCAGCCTGAACATGAGTAAAACCCCGGTTCGCGAAGCCCTGGTTCAGTTGGAAGTTGAAGGGCTGGTATTCAGGAACGGGAGGTATTACAATGTTATCTATCTTGATGAGCAGGAAGTTCTGGAACTTTACGAGATACGTGGCCTTCTGGAATCAGAAGCCGCTTACCTTGCAACCCTTAAGATGACCCCTGAAATCATGGCCAAGCTGCGCGAAGCTCTTGTTCTGATTAAAAAACAGAATCAGTTGCCTGATCCTGAACCGATCAAACTGGCTGATCTGAACGGAAAATTTCATTCCATTATAGCATCAGCTAGCGGAAACCGTTACATCGCAGAATACACTTCGAACATCCGGCTTAAATTAAAGGTGATCCGAACTACCCTTTTCAGCAGTTATGACCGGCGCATCTCAGAGATAAACGAGCATGAGGATGTCTTGAGGGCAATGGAAACGGGAAAAGCTGAAGAAGCGAGAGACAGGATGAAAGCCCATGTTGATGAAGTAGTCCAGTATCTGAAGAATTCAGTATTGAATAAGATGTATTAACCACAGACCTGGAATCTTACACTTTCTTTCCGCAATTGGGGCAGAATTTCATTGCAGGAGTTAACTCCGACCCACAACTATCGCATAAATACGCTATGTGTTTCGGGCTCAATGCCGGATCCTCGTGTGGGAGATACTGGTTTTTGTCCTCAACTTCTATATTTTTTGGTTTGCCCTTGGCATTCTTCTTGCCTGTAGCCTCGAAATAAGCCATTCCAACATGCACCTTTGAGGATTTTGCCCTTGCGAGTTCCACCTCTTTCTTGTGCTGTTCATCGGCCCTTCGCCTGTCATCATCCTCTTTGTGTCTTCTGGCATCGCTGACCCATCTCATGATCTCGTCATTCCATTTTTTTGGATCACTCAGAACGAAATCATATTTTTTTAACTGCCCATCCAGTTCAAATTCTACAGTGAGAAATCTCCTGGTGAAAATTCTCAGCATTGGGACTGCAGCGGAAATATTTTTCAGATCATACAGCCTGACATCCATGTAAGTCTTAGCAGGTGCAGCCCTCAGGATGCTTCTCGCCCCTTTTTTTTCGTAAATGAGCCTCTTGTCTGTGAGATATAGTGTCCCGTCCTGAATCTCAGCGTCTCCTTCTACCAGCGTGGAGTCTTCTTTCATCAGTTCGTGCTCATCCACTTCATAGATTGGCATAACAGGAATGCATTGAAATAGAAGTAATAACCTTTTTTACGGTCTACCGAAGTCAGTCATGTGATCCTCAGTTTCCGTTCCCTCATCTTTAAATCTTTGTGCCAGGGCAGATGGACTGAAATTCTTCAATATTTCCAGAAGTGTGCCGGGAGTTGTCTCGTGGATTGCGATTGCGACGGCAAAATAGACAGCGAAAGACAACAGGGTCAACCCCACCAGCACAATGAAGCTCTTAGGGATCACGAATTGCATAACCAGGACAATCATCAGGGATTGCATAGCGGCAGGAACTGCGTGCCTGATAATACCCAAATTAACAGAAATACCCTCCATCTTCATGACGACAATTCTGTAAATTACAGAAGAAACCGTTGTGACCAATAGTATAGAGACTGCTGCTCCATTCGCCCCCAATGACAGGAAAGAATGCCCTAATACCGAAGGGGGAACAAAAACTGAGATCAGGGCAATGTTGAGAAAAATCATGACTGTATCAATAGTGGCAATTAACTTTGTTCTTGACCGACTCACTATGGAGGAGATATATGGGGCATTT
>JAJZOT010000192.1 GCA_021847855.1 Thermoplasmata archaeon
TCTCAGCGCAAGTTTCCTGTTCAGCAGTACGAATGTATCACTGGATATTTTTTCCAAATCGTACTGTGGACCATTGCCAATTACAGCGGTCCTGATTTCTTGATAATTCAGCCTCTCGATGCTGCAACCCAATAAATTTATACCGACTTGAGCGGAGATATTGATTCCATAAAAGAATTCAGGTGCATCACGAAGCCTGAAATGAACGTGCCAAGAAAAGTAATAAAGTGAAGAAACTTACTAAGAACGGGGCATGGTTAACCTGGCGTTGGAGAGCTAAATATTTTTATTTGTCATGTTGCTAATATAACCACATGAAGAGCTTTGACAGGATAAAAAATATCCATGGCAAGCCCTATCTTTACCGAATTACACCATACTATGACAAATCTAAAAGGAAGATTATGCAACAATCGAAGTATATCGGACCCTTGCAGGATGGAAAGGTGGTACAAAAAACCGCGGTGACCTATGCCTACGGTGATCTTTTGCCACTTATGAAAGCGATCAGAGATCTTAATATTGCAGAGGTCCTTGCGAAAGTAGTTAAGGAATATTCCACAATCGTCTTAACAATGGCGATCAATAGAATTATCAGTTCTGAGGCCATGGAACCATGGTATGAGGACTCGTACCTCAGCACGCTGTATCATATAGACATTAGCTCATCATCAATATCGAAAGCGATAGAAGCCATAGGCGCAATGAATCTAAACGATTTATTCCTTAAAGAGATGCTAAAGATTACAGGGGATTCTGACGTACTATGTTACCATCTCGTATCACCCTTGTCCCAGCGGATGAATACTGAACCCATCGAGTATGCTTATTCCGTCTCAGATGAAGAGCTCCCCCAGATAGACGTTTTACTTGTGGAGGGCAAGAACACAGGAGTACCAATGTTCTATGAAGTCTTCCCAGGCAGTGTATTGGACGTCACAGCGGTGAGGAATACCGTGGATTTTCTCAAGTCGGCAGGAATACGTGACATTACATTAGTCATGGACAGACAGATGTTTTTTGCTTCGAATATTGATTACTTTCTATCTGGTAGCATGGATTTCATAATACCAGCCACTCGCACACAGAAAGGGATAAGGGGGATCGCATTCGAGTCGCGAAAAACAATAGAAAGAGACAAGAACATTGTTTGTTCTTCCGAGGGTATACTGTTCGCTGAAAAACGTAAGTTAACAATTGGAAAACACAGTATCGATGCATGGGTCTATTACGATCCCAGAAGAGACAAAATTGAAAGGTACTCCTTCTATTCTGCACTGTACGAAAGAATTGAGAAGCTAATCCATAGATCTATTAGTAGACTGGAGAAGCCCAGAGATGTTGCTAAAGATATCCTAGGACCGTACGGGAACTTCGTATCGTGGAAATATTCTGGAACATTTTCAACAATGACAAGAGATAATGTTGTGTCCCAGAGACTGAAGACATGCGGTATGACGGTAATAACGTTCACTGGCGATCACGACTCATCCTATGTAATGGAACAATACAGAAAAAGGGATTCTGTTGGGAAATTCTTTCTTTCATCAAAGAACTTCATCGGTTTAGAACCGCTAAGTATTCACAGCATGGAGACTCTCAAAGGCCACCTATTTGTCAATCTCATCGCTCTGACAATAAAGTCACGAATGCTGTTTGAGATGAAAACTAATGGCCTTTCAGACATATATTCTATTGAAGAGATGCTCCTCGAACTTCACAAACTCAGAATGATTAAACTACAGGGTGGAAGAGAGATTACTACCGAGATCACTGGGAAGCAGAAGAAGATCTTGGAATCATTCTCCATAAAACCTGAACATGTGCCTACATTTCTGAATATTTAAGCCAGAGAATGTGCTTAAATTTCTGAAAGGTCTAATGTATTTATATTCACGGTTTATATTAATATCATGATAAAAGCAGAAAAATTAAAAAAAGCCAGAAATGTGATCTTAGGGAATAAGAAACGTCTGATCGCCATAATTATCAGCTTGGCCGTCGTTATTCCGTCAGTTACATATGCGCTGACGATCAATAGTCACAACCCCTTTGTGGTGAGCCACACACCTGCCACTAACAATGTCTTTCTTGCGGCTGGTCCTAACTATACAGTCGACCAGAGTTATCTGACCATAACACCGATTTATGATGGAAACTTCCAGTATGGAATCAGCATATCTGTAAATGCACTTTACAACGGAAGTGTAAACCTGACAGGCGCGCTCCAGGTAAATGAGACCAACATTCCAAATGGCTACGTCGGTGAATTTTCACTCGGCGGTTTCCTTCCTTCGAACGTATATATATTTGTCAATGGGATGAATTACACAAACTTATTCAACACTGGAACGCAGGTCTTCGATAATGCCCAGGCACCTCCTCAGATAGGCTTTAAGATTCTCTCAGGTGCAGCTGGACAGAGCGGAACTCTCAACCTAAAATTCAAGGAGTATTCTGTCGATAAGCTTTTAGTTAGCACAGGAGGAACAGTAAATTCCATGGTCAATATGATACCGTCAGATTTTACCACAAATTCACCGAGCCCTTACCTAGACTATTCTATGATCACGGGATCTGCGTGGGACGGATCGGCATTTTTGTTAGTTGGTGGGAAGGATTTCACATCGTCAACCGCAAATCCTGTGATGGCGATATATTATCCATCCCAGTCTCAGCTTATTGACCTGACAAGTCTCTTTCAGCAGAATGGAATGAGCAACTGGGGTCTTTTATCTGCCGCGTGGAACGGAACAGCCTTTATAATCGCAGCTTTTTACTACAATAGTAGCAGTCCTACTACGATAACTTTTGAACTTGCAGCTTACGATCCGGGCACTAACATGATAACCAACCTGAGCCACCTAATATCCAAATCGTCTCTTGACTGGGGTGTAGCTGCAATTGCATCCAATGGCATGGGAGCTACTTATATTGCAGCCAATTACATCCCATCCGTTGAAACAGATGCAACACCGCAACTAGGAGTGCTTAACGGAAACACTTTCACCAACGTTTCGAGTTATTTACCATCCTTTATGCAAGGTCATCTCCTTATAGGGATAACATACGCTGGTAACAGCTACTATCTGGCCTCGACTCAGAATCTGACTCCAACTTCCAGCGATGGCTTCGGTAGCGTGATGCTTAATAGCTTTAGCCCTGCTACCTATGATTTTACCCAGCTTTTCTATACAGGCATACAGAACTACTACACCAACGGCGGAATAACCTGGGATGGAACCGGAATACTCATTGACAGCGCCATACCCGGCACTTATACGCTGGCACTGTACCAGCCTCAGATACACGCAGTGTCTACATTAAATACTGACATCAGTTCATTAAACGGAGTTCCGGAACAGTTGTCGTGGGACGGGTCCCAGTTCTTGATCGTTGGGCTGAACGATGCAACTGGTTACACACCACTTCTCGGCACCCTTACCCCATAATTTTTTTCCATCCCTATAATTTTTATAGATACAACCCTTATTAGAAAACTTTTTAGGGAATAGCTTCGGCTTCAGATCAAGAGTTTGGGCAAGTTCTCTCAGCTTCCTGAACACTTCTGGCATTATTGTCCGGATACACTCATCTGTCACGTGGAGGTTTCTAATAACACACATCTGATTTCATACGTTGTACAAACTGCTAATTCGGCCGACTTAGTTAGAACAGAGGTACTTTTTCATGACCTGCCCCCCGAATCCTAGTCAGCAATAATCTGACTGTTGAGGTCAGGAACAAGTCTTTCATACTACTTCCTTATCTTCCCATGATTGGAATAGGTACTTCGGAGGCTCATTGGGACTTGGATACTTTCCGTAAAAAATTCCAGGTCTCATATACAATAAACATTCTGATTCATGTCTTCTGTGATCAGGTACAATTACATGATTGCGGAGCGTTGATGTCCTTGATGTAGATCCAGCTATAATGCGACACAGCAACTAAAGCTTGACTTGCCTCAAAGCTTTGAACATGGAGATCGTGATCGATAACGCAATGAAACCTCCAGACATGATAAAGAACACATTATCCGGAAATGTTATTATCATGATTGTTCCTGCAAGGATCCCAGATACCGAACTGAAAGAAGTGCCAAAGGTGTCCATGGCCCCCTGCACCACACCCATCTTTGCTCGATCAACATTTCCAAGGAGGACTGCAGTTTGAATCGGTGAAGAAATGCCCAATAGCAACCCAGCCACAAAAAACACAGAAACAAGCATATAAATGCCTGGATACAGTGCTACCAGAGAAACGATAGTTCCATTCAGAATGTAAAGTATAAGCAACTTTCCTCCAACACCGTTAACCTGGTTGGCTTTTGCCGTTATCACCGATCCCAAAATGCCTCCACCAGATATTGCAAAAAATGTGTAACCCAAAAAAGAGGGACTGAGGTGAAATACGTTGCCAATCAGGACTGTGGATGCGCTGTCGGACA
>JAJZOT010000193.1 GCA_021847855.1 Thermoplasmata archaeon
GTGAAATTATCTATGGAAGAAATGGGAAATACCTCAATGAACTAAATAAGTGAAAATTTATGGAAGATGTCTGGTATGGATTCCCCGTCCCCTTTCGATGATACGTAATCGGATAAATTCTTCAACTCACTGTCCCCGTTTCTCATCGTTGCTCTGTTCACACCCTCGGTGAACATGGAAATATCGTTTTTGGAATCACCAACCACAAGAATTTCCTCTCCCCTGAGGTCGTGTATCTCCATCAGTTTTCTCAGCGCAAACCCCTTGTTCTGACCCTTGTTAAGAACATGCCACGAAAAACTGCTGTCAGTTAGATCGAGATTCCATCTTACCGATTCAGCTGTAACCTTTTCAATGTCAGCCTTTTCCATCTCGAACGCCATGGAACTGTACCTCCAGACATTTGTAAAAATTCCCCTGACGCTGCTCATCCCTGCCACATGATCAAGAAATCTCTCGGTTTTTTCCCTGTCAAAGAATTTTTCTATTTTATTCTGGTAATACATTACACCACCGTTCTCTGCAAAAACCTCATGCCTGATTCCAATGTATATCTGGAGCGCATACATGACAGGAATCACATTTCCGCTCACCAGGCTGATGATCTTTCCATTTTCCTGTGCCATCCTGATTGCTGTTATGGCCGATTCTGAGATTCTTCTTGAACTGTCTGTTATGGTTCCATCAACATCAATTATGGCCAACTTTATCATACTTACGGATATTTATAGATCTAATAACTCTTCTTTTTATGTCCCAGAAAACGGTAGCGTGGGAACGTATAAGGCAGTTGAACTTAAAGGCAGTTGAATCCAGATCTGATTATGAACTATCCTCAAACTGCCTGTTAATAATGGAAAATATAGCCTCAAGGCTCGATATAACCCTTACAAAAGAAATAAAGAGGTCTTATTGCAAAAAGTGCAAGACACCATACAGAAACTGCAGAATAAGGCTGAGAAAGAGGATTGTTTCTGTCACCTGCAACAAATGCGGTGATATCAGAAGGATTCCGTATTAAATATTCTGGCATTGCAAGGTCATCAACTGAAATTTCATTTCATGTTCTGCGTATTCATCTATTCTTTTTCCCATGGGCTTAATATTTCTGTATCCAGAGTTCCATGAGTTATTATTCAGATCCGCAATGGTTTCGTGATACAAATGACTGATGAAAAAAAGAAAGTTACAAAACAGAGTGCCAGAGAATCCGGGGAAAAATTCGGAAAAGCGACAAGCGATGCATACAACACGCTTAGCACAAAGACAAAAGAAGCATACAATGCCTCAAAGGATTTTATACAGGGGGCAAAAAAAGGGTCCGACAGGAAAAATAAGAAGCATAACCAATAAGTTCCTCCGGACAAATTTTATTTTCAAATCAGAAACAACGAAACTCACCTTTCAGTGAAGATGGTCTAATCGTTGAGTGTCTCAATTTGGAAAGTAACCTTGAAACCTTCCAGAGTTGCCTGAATCTTGTCAGCGAACCAGATCGAATCCTCTGTTGTTGCGTTGTCACCCCATTCATAGATCATGTCCTGCTCACCGATTACGGGTTTAAATCCAAGTGACCGCAGCCTGTTTATCACTTCGCTTGGTTTGGCGCCTTCACTGGAAAATGCAACTTTCAAATAAGTCTTCATTGGTTTCTCCCTTACATTGGAGAATCCTATATATTTTTTTCCTGTGAGGTATGTCTTGGTAATTTGGTATTTTGTGCAATTATTTTAGACATACGAATATATATGTATGAATAACATGTGACCTCCCCTCCCGTCTTTCGCAGGGATCTTCCAGCTTCAAAGTTTGCTGCCGGAATCTCCCTCGGCCCGAAGTTACTCTGTCCTTCATGCTAAGCCATCCACTTTGCGTACACGTGATCTCATGAAGCAATATGGTATTAGACCTCTTCCACTTCTGTCCGCCAGCGGACTGGGGAGTGCGCTGGCAACAATATCATATCTCCTCTTCCTTTCTTTTCCCATCTTGCGAAGAGGACTTCTCGATCACTTGAGTTGAAATTTATAGGCCTAATTTCTGTCTCTGATCCTTGATGGCCACCAGTTGTATTTCTTCAAAAGAAGCATTACCGATGGCACAAAAAAGGGCCAGCTTATGAAAGTGTCCACGAGGACTCCGAAGCCAAGTCCTATGCCGATTTCCTGTATTATGCCAATTCCACTGAAATAAAGTGAACCGAAGGTTGCAAATAGAATTGTGCCAAGCGTTATTATTACGCCTCCATTCTCTATTATGCTTGTTTTAATTGCCTCCTGATCACTCACACCTTTCAAAACGTCCTCCCTTACTCTTGAAACCATGAATATATCGTAATCCAGGCCCACAGCCAGCATTGTTATGAATACAAACATTGGGAGGAATATAAGGAGAGGCAGTTTTTCCAGATAGTAAAGAAGGAAATATGAAATCGAAAGGGCGATGACGACGGATGCAATGACCATGAAAATAAGCCTAAGTGGTGTGAGGGCAGAGCTCAACTGTATGAGAAGCACAACGAATATGGCTATTATGAGAATTGGAATCATTCTTGAGAAAGCACCCGCAGTGAACGAATAAGCGTTGTTGAGACCCTCTGTTTCTCCGCCCACATACGTCGTATAGACTGAAGAATCCTTTCCTGTAAGTGAGGCTGTTATGGTTTTTACGGTCTGACTTGAAGACTCTAACCAGGCAAGGCTGGATAGCTGAAAGTCTATGACTGCATAGGATGCATTTGTACCGATATATGAACTCATCTCGGTTGAGTACGTGGCTTTTTGTGATTGTGGAATACCTGAAAGATTAAATGGAACGTAATAGCCATAGGGAAGCGTTGGGCCGAAAACCTCAGATATACCATTTGTTCCCAACAGTTGATTCTCCACCTGAGTCACTTTATCCATTTCTGTTGAATTAAAACCGGTGCTACTGACAAGGGGGGACTGGAATTTCAATATGACATAACCTCTGTCGAAGAAATCACCATGGAAGCTTCCATTCACAACCTCTATAGCCTGGATTCCACTACTTGATGGAACCAGGTTGAACACATCCATGTTTGTCGGAGTTATAAAATAGACATAAGAACCAAAGAGTGCTACTATTATGAAAATAACAGCCAGTTTTCCCTTATTATTTATTACAAAATTGGCTGCATTTTCCATGGTCTTCTCAAGTGGGAGTTTTGCGTCCCTGTGTATTTTCGATGGATAGAAAGCTTTTGCACCTGCCCTTTTCAAAATTGCCACCAGGAAAGTATTGGCAGCAAGTATGGCAACGACAACTCCTATGGCATTTGTTATTCCTGAGTCACTGAATATGGGTACGCGGGAGATGTAGAGAACCACGTATGAAAGAGCAACTGTCAGTCCGGAGGTGAATACAGCGTTTCCAGCCCATTGGCCTGCATCTTCAACGGCATCTGGATTACCATTTCTAAGTTCCCTCCTGAATCTGGACATTATGTATACCACATAATCGCTAACAAGTCCCAGCAGAAGAATTAGAAGGAGTGTCGGTGTAATGAATGAAACCGTACCGTGAATGATATACTTGTAAAGAAGACCGTTAATTCCCATGGCAACAACTGCAGATATGCCGAACATTGCAAGTGGAAGGAATGCTGCATAAATAGATCTGAAAAAAATACCCACAATGACTACTGAAAGTACGATGCCGATAACAAGTGCCTTTATCATTCCGTCAAGTGATTCAGTGGCAAGCTGATTATCTACCGCCGATGTTCCCGCGACATAGAAATTGGCCTGTGGAACATCAGAAGTGTAATTCCTGGCAATTGTATCAATCTCAGTGACCTGAGATGTGGTTAGATTCTTTCCTGTAGATATGAGAACAACCAGTGTGGCGTTATTGTAACCCACAAACTGGTGGTAAACATAAGAAGTTGGAATTACGGAGTAGTTATCAAAACCATTTCCTTTCATTTCTGTATTCACGGTTGTATTGATATTATTTGACTGGTTCAGCATATTCAAATAACCTGTAACAATGGTCTTGCTTGGATTCAGTTCAAGCTGTGGGTTCTTGAAAAAGGTCTTCTGCATACCTTTATAGACAAAACTCACGGATAACGGCAATATCTGCTCCGATACAGCAGGTTGACTGAGGTTGTAAGAATCACCCACCAGTTTTCCCATTGATATGTTCAGGTCACTTCTTACAAAAGCATTGAGGCTGGCATTGGATGAAAGACCTGAAGAAATGAGGGAGGTAGTATAATTATAGGCATATGGATCGTACGACGATGGCATTGAAAAATTAGTGAGAGAAAGGTTTCCGTTAATTGAAAGCATTAAACCCAGTGTTTCTGTCTGGTTATGGCGTACCATATAACCGACAAAAGAACTTGAGTTTGGAGTTAATGTCGAGTTTATTGACTGTGACATGTTTTCCAGGCTTTTTTCAGTTCCATTGAAATACGA
>JAJZOT010000194.1 GCA_021847855.1 Thermoplasmata archaeon
TACCTCTGGGAGTACAGTCATCTCACCGTACTTATTGCTTCTAGTGTTGTATACTATGCCTGCACCAATCAGATCGTTAAAGTGATTATACCAAACTCTAACATCTGGATTCTGGTTAAGTTGATTGTTTGCTTCTGATACTAACTTTACTGTCTCTACCGGAAAGAGATACGCCGTTGTTGAAAGGAGGCCGTCTGCAGCCACGATTGAAAACATCAAGACCTTGTGGAAAACTCATAGGACAAGACCGGGGAAAATCTACTGGTAGTCCCGGCTTTAAGTGCAAAGCCTAAGGTAGGCACAAATTTATACAATTAAATAGGATGGCTCTTTAGCATGAGAACGCTCTTCTACGGCGATAATCTTGAAATTATGCGAAAGTATCTGAAGGATGAGACAGTTGACCTGATTTATCTTGATCCCCCTTTCAACTCTAAAGCTGATTACAACCTACTGTTCAAAGAAGAGTCGGGAGAACGGTCTGTTTCTCAAATAAAAGCTTTTACTGATTTTTGGCATTGGGATCTGTCTGCTTCTACAGCCTACTACGAATTGATGCATGGGAATAAAACACCTTCAAATGTCAGCACAGCCATTGAGGCATTAGTTAGGCTGCTTGGTCAAAATGACATGTCAGCTTATCTCGTCATGATGGCTATAAGGCTACTGGAAATGCGTCGAATACTGAAATCCACGGGATCGATTTACCTCCATTGTGATCCCACAGCATCCCATTACCTGAAGATTGTAATAGATTCTATTTTTGGCCCTGAAAATTTCAAGAATGAGATAATATGGAGAAGACATGGTTCGAATAACTCCGCAAACAGATTTGGACCCATCCACCAAACCATTCTATTTTACGGAAAATCAAAAGAAACGATTTATTACCATCCGAAAGGCCCTTACACCAATGGGTACGTGCATGATTTCTTCACAAAGGAAGACCAATATGGGAGGTTTCGATTGGTGCCTCTCACCGGAGCAGGTGTAAGGAGTGGAGAAAGTGGAAAGGAGTGGAGGGGGTACAATCCAACCAACGGCGGAAGGCATTGGGCAATACCTGAATATCTTAAGAGAAAATATAGGGATTCAACTGGAAAAACACTGGATGAATCCACTACCCAAGAGCAGTTAGACTTGCTTGATAGTATAGGAATGATTTATTGGGGAAAGGATGCTAAAATACCAAACTATAAGTTCTATCTGAGAGATGCTGAGGGCGCACCCCTTCAAGACATCTGGGCATATCAACCTGGAACTGAGGGTTGTGTATTTGGTAACCCGGATGTTGCCATAGATCAGGATGTGATGTGGCTCACGGGGACTAACCAAGAGATTTTGGGATATCCTACGCAAAAACCACTTGGTCTGCTAGAGCGCATTATTCGTGCAAGTTCAAAGGAAGGGGATGTGGTCTTTGACCCTTTCTGCGGGTGTGGAACCACTGTGCATGCTGCCCAAAAACTGGGCAGAGACTGGATAGGGATAGATATAACTCATCTCGCCATAAACTTAGTCAGAAACAGATTGCAGGACGCATTTAGAATCAAAGTGGAAGTTGAAGGGGAACCAAGAGACTTGGAAGGAGCTAAGAACCTCGCCATCGATGATCGATTTCAATTTCAATGGTGGGCTCTTTCTTTGGTTGGGGCACGCCCATTTGGTGGGGAAAGGAAAAAAGGTCCAGATCGTGGTATAGATGGTGTCATCTATAATCCTAAAGGAAAGAATGAGTCGTACTACGGAATCGTCCAGGTAAAAAGTGGTCATGTAAAGTCAGGAGACATCAGGGATTTCAGAGGTACAACTGAAAGGGAAAAAGCAGATTATGGCATTTTTATATCTCTGGAAAATTCAACGGATGAAATGAGAAGAGAGGCCATGTCTGCTGGATTTCTGAAAACCGTATGGGATGAGAATATGCAAAAAATTCAGATTCTCACCATTGAAGAATTAATGAACGGTAGAAAACCAGATTTACCGTCAAAGCCAGAAGTGTTTGAAAAGGCACGGAAGGAGAAAACGGATAAAGATAGGAGTGGGGGGAATACAACCTTAGATTAAGAAGAAGCCTTTCAGTTTGTTTAGTGCTTTGAATGTTATTCTTGACTATTTTTTAAAGAATGTTGCAGATGCGGTATATTTCAACGTCTGACTAGGTGCAAAGCCATACCCTCCCAAACCTATATATGCTCTCAACGTTTCATTCAGACGAGGGGTTGAGGTAATTGGCGAAGAAATTCATAACAAAGGGAAAGGGTGCGAATCGTAAGGTAATACCAATCAGCGATAAGAAAGGCAGAAATCGAGTGGGGTTGTCAGGGTATGCTGTTTCATACCCCCTTGAACCGGCGAGTGAAGCCGAGAGGGAGTTTGAATCCTCCAAGGAATATGTCTACAAAAAACTTGACGATGTGGAAGATTTTATAAGCCTGAGCCAAAACTTTGACGAATCCGACTTCAAGAAGTACCCAGGACTGAAGAAGGTCGATGAATACTTGGAGGAATCACACACTATAGCAAAGAATGCTGCCATGAACGCTAAGCTCATGATGAAGAGGCATGGCGGAAATGTTGGACCTTTGGCGCAATCTATCCACAACGGCATTCATGAGACATTAAAATTCAATTACGAGGCTTACACGAAACTGGATGAAATCATCAAAAAAGCACGGCAAGCGAATGAGAATGATATGGGCTGTCCTACTCATGAGGGGTACTCCTTATCCAGTATAATGGCAGACATCACCGATATGGAAGAAGATCTCTATAGTGCCGATGCCATCCTTATGAAGACATTCAGGAATATGCGGAGGGCGCAATACAGAGAATATCGCAGCAAGCACCCCATATCGCTTCATGCAAGTGGCTCAATGAACGCGCCAGGAAGAAAGGGGGATGTTCACGTGGTCGGGGCCGTATCCATGATCTTCAATCCCGATGGAAGCCTCAGGATCAGGGAGTTTCCAAGAGACACCCTCTCTTGATCCAGCAGAGGTGCTGAATGGCAGGAAAAACCGTAAGTGATGAAGTATTAAATTATGTGCTGCGAAGGATATGGAAGGGATTCGATGATAAATCCCTTGACGAATCTATTGTTGATTGCGTTCACGAGCACGGCATTGGAAAAGCTATAGTTTCAAAGGAATTTAATGAAGTGTGGGGGCTAGAGGAAGGGCAGGTACTTTTTGAACTGGATGGGTGGAAATACTATTTTACAGCTTATGAAGAAACAACAATAGAAACACTCCGCGGCTTCAAGCGATATAAACTGGATAGGATTGACAGGACTGCAAGAATATACCGCAAAGAGATAGATGGATCGGAACAGGATGTACAATAACTGCGGAAGGATGGAGTTGATTTTTTCTTGTTTTGATAGGGCTGATGGATCAATCAACAATAGGGCCCCATGAACATATACCGTTTCAACGTTTTTATCGCTGATTACTTGAAGGAGTACACTGACAGGACAGGAGACTGGGATGGTGCAGATGAGATAGGAGAGCGCATCAGAAAGGAATTGCACGATCTCATCAATACAGGGCTTTCACAGGACGAATTGTTCAACGAGCAGTGATTTGGTTATAATTATTATCTTCTGAAAGCCTTTATATACCTATCCGTTGGGATATTAGACATGGAAATTTTAAAGTGGAAAATGATGAGTGGACTGCTTTTAAAGGGAGAAATCAGGGATAAATACAGGGAAGGCGGCAAGAATTGGGCTGCAATCTGTAAACCGTCGTATGGCAATGCCATTGACAGGAACTTTCTTGAACGGCTAGATTTCCCATTCGTTTACGATTTCAACATCGTAAGTGAAGGGGATATCATAGAGCTCGCTTATGATGAGTATATAGGCGGTGAGTTCAGGAACCAGTACAAGAGATGGAGTGACCGTGATACGATAAAAAACAGGGAATATTACCTTGTTTTGAAGATTACACAGGATCAAGCCGTAGTTTATGGCGGCTTTCCAGTATATACAACTGCTCTTTCCTATAAACAGTCAGATAAAAACAGGCACAAAAGCCTGGAAATTTACTAAAATTTTGTAGCTTTTGGGGAAAAATAGCCCCAAAACGTTGCTTTTAAGGAGAAAAGGAGAGAAACCTTTATATATCTATGCGTTGAGTATAGGTATGCAGAGAAATAAAAAAGGCAGTATAAAGCCAATAAAATGGCTGTTTTAACTCCTCATTTATGAGGAGGTTGCCTGATAGAAATATCAAGTATTCATAATCAAATGTGAATTGTAAGCATTACAGCGAGGGATAAATAAACTGTAATGCAGCCTGATCGAAAGATCAAAAGAATGGGCCTGAAGATTGCATGTAATCCCATACATGCATGCTGAACCAAGGAGAATGCCTGGAAACAGGAGTTGTACCGATTCCGACGGAGAATCGGAATCGGTACAAC
>JAJZOT010000195.1 GCA_021847855.1 Thermoplasmata archaeon
GGTAAGGAGATATACAGTCGAACGAGAGGAGAAATAAGGGTCACCCCTGCGTTTTCCGGAGGAAAAAGAGGCCGAAATACCCATGAGGATCTTTCCACGCTTTTTCAAGAGAAAGTCCATTCCTGTTGGCCATTTTCTCGAACTCAACCTGGTCGTACTTATATGAATTCTCGGTTTGAATCAATTCACCCTTCCTGAATTTGATAACATTTCTGTCAAGGGTTACCTCCATGTCTTTCAGAGCTTCAAGATGCATCTCAATCCTCCCCATTTTACGGTTATAGAAAGCAACGTGCCTGAAGTCATCAGTATCAAGACCTACGCCGAACTCTTTGGCAATTCGTGTAATGAGGTTCAGGTTGAATCTCGCCGTTATGCCCTTTGAATCGTTGTATGCAGCCTCCAGTATTGCAGGGTCCTTTTTCAGGTCAACCCCTATTATCACACCGTCTTCAGGACCCAGCATATCCATTACATTCCAGAGAAATGCCGAAGCGTCATCTGGTTCGAAATTTCCTATTGTTGAACCCAGGAAGAGGGCAATGATATTGCCTGTAAGATGAAGAAATGGAATCTCAAATTTTGTTGTATAGTCCACACAGAGAGCAACTATCTTGAGATGATGGTAACGTTCAGAGAGTCTCTTTGCGGTTTCCTCAAGTTGCGCTGCCGAAATGTCCAGCGGCACGTATGTGGATATGCCGCTGCAGTGATCCAGTATTTCAGTGGTCTTGCTGGAACCGCCACTTCCGTATTCCACAAGTGCGCTTCCATCCTGGAAAAGTGAACATATATCGTCAATGTTGTTCCTGAGGATCATCCTTTCTGTTCTTGTTGGGTAGTATTCCTCAAGTTCCGTGATCCTGTCAAATAGAACGGAACCGGTTCTGTCATAAAAGAACTTGGGGCTGATCTCCTTTGGCGTTTTCAGAAGCCCGACTATGATCTCTTCCCTGAACTGTGCCACTTTCGGTTTCATGTCCACTATCCTGAGATTCTCTGGTGCCTCCATCAGAGATCACCGGCAAGCCTTATTCCGCTGAATTCCCATCTTTTCTCCGGCTGGAAGAAATTCCTGTAAGTTGTCCTGATATGATCGGATGGTGTGACGCAGGAACCTCCTCTCAAGACCATCTGGTTTGCCATGAACTTGTGGTTGTATTCACCCACTGATCCTGGAAGAGGGGAACTTCCGGGATATGGAACATATGGACTCTGTGTCCATTCCCAGAGATCTCCCAGAGCCTGTTTAGATGGAGTGTCTCTCCTGGAAAGTGGTAAAGGGTGAAGGTTCCAAGCCTCCATGAAATTACTGAACGGTTCAGCCTTAAATCCGGAAAATGCAACTTCCCATTCATCCTCCCTGGGAAGCCTTTTTCCAGACCAGGTTGCGAATGCATTTGCCTCGTAGAAGCTCACATGCGAAACTGGTTCGTCAAGCACCATTTCACGAAGCCCGGAAAGAGTGAAAATTTTCCATCCATTCCCATCATCAACCCAGTACAGAGGCGCTTTCCAGTTATTCTTCCTGGATACACCCAGACCGTCTGAAAGCCAGTATGATGGGTTCTGGTAACCGCCATCATCCATGAACTTCAGGTATTCCCGGTTTGTAACCAGCCTGTCAGAAATCTCAAACCCGTCAAGCCAGACCCTGTGTCTTGGGGTTTCGTTGTCAAATGCGAATCCATTGCCGGAATGCCCTATTTCAAAAAGTCCCGGTTCGAATCTGCTGTATTCCATGGCACCTGAGGATGCTTCGACAATAGGTTTCCTGTCCATATACTGGGGAAAAGAGGGATTGTTGAAGAAGTTGTATTTGATGTCCATTAACATAAGTTCCTGATGCTGTTCTTCATGGTTTATCCCAAGTTCAATAACGGAAAGCGCTTCTTCACTTTCCAGTGATTCAATACTGGATGCAATGTCATTCTCAATTTTCATTCTGTATTCAAGAATCCTGTCCACACCTGGCCTGGACTGTGTACCCCTGATCCTTTTTGGAAAGTAATTTCCTATGGTCTCATAGTATGAATTGAACAGGTAATCAAATGAAGGATCAAACACAGAATAGCCCTTCACGAACTTACTGAGAACAAACTTCTCAAAGAACCACGTGGTATGAGCAAGATGCCACCTCATGGGACTTGTATCCTGCCCACACTGTATGACCATATCCTCCACAGCCAAGGGCTCAACTATTTTCAGAGTTCTATCTCTTACTCTGTAGAATCTGTCAAAAACGTCTGATTTTTTATCACTGGAGGCCATGGATATAAAATACAATCGAGACTGATAATAATTACGAATTTCATGGGATGAAGATGAATATGTAAAATATCGTGGGTCGAGTAATAATGCACCAAAATCAATAACGCAATCCAGAATATTACTGATCTCTGGAACTCGATGAACCTTTGATCGTTCCTCTTTACTGGGAATTCTAGGATAATTAAAGTTAGGAGATGTTACCCCATCTATGGCAAATAAATAAAGCCCTCGTTTTCGTGCTGATAAATGGAAAAATCAATAGAACAGCACTCCAGGGAATCTCATCGTCATCAGTGGGACTTTCCCAATCGGGAACATTAAACTGACAGAAAGGTGAAACTATCGGGTGATCCGGGAAGACTTTACTCTGGCCATAGAATGTCATTACTTCTATTCATGCCACAATACTGTATATGGAACCGAAAATAGTAACTCTACGTCACAATTCAATCTCTTGCAAGTTGTTATGGCTATTCTTAAGGCTGTTGCAACATTTTATGGCGTACCCTTCTTGACCCCGTTCGGTTTCGTGCAATTTAGCAATCCTAACAATAAAGGGTGGAATTCTGTCACTAATGACCAAAATGCAGGAGTCAATACAGGGAAGTATTTTCAATACGACAATATTCTTGGTTCCCCGTGGCTTCTATATGTTTTTATTCCTGGGTTCAAGTGGAGTTATTTGTTCGGTCTTTGGACAAACAGCGATTACTTCAACTATGATCCAAGTTCAAATGCTATAGAAGAGTTTACTTACACTTCAATGATTTGGATAGTGAATCCTAATGTCAACTACCCTCCTGTATACGGTAGCGTTAACTCGATTAGCTTTTACACAGGAGCTTTGGGGTCAGCGTAGAGGTGTCTCGATATGGTGATAAGGTCTAAAGTCACTAAAGTCATAGTGTTGGCTTTACTGTTCGCTTTAGTAAGCTACAGTGTGACCTCAGTGGTTTTTTCTCCGTATACTCTTCCGTTAGAAAAATTAAAGTCTACAGGGCCCACCGAAGAAAATGTCACGTTTAACTACTCTGGAATGAGCAGCACATATAGCTTAAAATTCATCGCTCCCGATGGCCCTATTGGAGCTTCTGTTTCCTTTGCAATTACCGTCGAGATTCAGAAACTTGAACAAAGTGTCAAAGCGCCATTTTCCTCATCATCTATTTCTATAAGTAAGGGAGATATTGCTTTTCCATCAGGGAAAAATATTCCTTATTCAAGCATCTCGGCAAACAATGGAAGCATATTAGTCGTTTTCAATGGTCTTTCTTCCAGCAATTATGGAAACATTACACTAGTTCTTGACCTCGTCATTGTTCCTTCCTGGAGTGTCTGGATTTATCATTTCTCTTCTAGTGCCAAATCTATTTCACTTAATATTCCCATGATATTCACGTGACAGAATGAGCAGATCTTTGAACGACCAATACATAAATGCACATTCCAAATTTTCTAATTAGATCGACCCATAACTCCATCTTTTCCTGGGTAATATGCCATCCAGTATCCCAACACAAGCTCCGAGCTGCCGAATTCATGAATGGACTGACTGTTCTTCACCATAAGGCCATTCTCATTAATCTTCACCAGGTACTCCGAAGCCTTTATCCTCTTCCTCTTTTCCCTATCCCACTTTGTGGTATCTTTATACCGGTAATGTTGCTTACCGATCTTCTTTGCCTCGACCGGTATATACAACTGTTCTCCAACCTTCTTTGCCGCCTCAATGAGTTTAGCATCAATGTATACAATAATCCAGTATACATGCTAATAAAGAATTCTATCCATGAAATGAGAAAGCAGAGAAGTTATGGGTGTTTCAAGAGATTATACCCTAAAAACTTGAGGAATTAAGGTTAATAGTAAATACATTTGTGGTGGGGACATTCTACTTCCTGGCAATGATTGCTATCCTCCGTTCCGGAATAAAAAACGCCTGAAAACAGGAGGGACTAGCAAGGTTAATGTCTAATACTGGGATGCCAGTAGCAGATGGACGCCTCAGATAAAAAAATTATATATTATTTATTGAAGGATGGAAGAACACCACAGAGAAAAATAGCGTCAAGTCTAGGAATATCAACTCAAGCATTAAACTACAGGATGTCAAAACTCATTGATGAAGGAATACTTCGGAAATTTGTGC
>JAJZOT010000196.1 GCA_021847855.1 Thermoplasmata archaeon
CGCTGGTAATCTATATCGGAATATTTTTCCTTATAATAGGCGGGCTTTCCATAATTTTCGCTGCAATCTATGCATATATATCTGAAAACATGAAGATGCTTGCGGGTTTCAGCACAATAGAAAACAATGCATCTATACTGAGTGCAATCGGATTGTACATAATTGCTTTTTCACCAACGCTGAGATCATTCATTCTTATCGTGATCATAATATTCAGCCTGGCTCATTCCCTTTCGAAAACCGGCCTGTTCCTCGCAATTGGAAACACTGGAGGAGAGTTCTTCGGAGAAATAACTGGCTTTTCGAACAGATGGAACAATGTCGGCACATTCCTTACGACAATATCTCTCTCCGGACTGTTTCCGACAATTGGCGGGCTTGGTGTCTGGATGCTCCTCGAATCCTTCTTCATGGAGGCCTACTCGGGAGGGTTCACTGGAATCATGGCAATAATTGTCGGATCGGTACTTGCGCTTGGAGAAGGCATGGCAACTGGCGCATTGCTTAAGGTCCTGTCCTTTGGCAATCTCTTTCACAGGTCCAACAGGGGAAGGCGCAGTATCGGATCCTTCACGGTAATGGCCCTGGGAGGTTTCCTTGTGTTTATGCTAAGCATTTCAATTCTGGTCTTCCCGTCCTCATTTATTAGCGGGATACCCGGGGTTCTGATTTTCAATGGCTTCATGATCACCTCGAAGTTTGGCAGTGCTGATTTCGGAGTGCTTTCTCCGGATTATATAATTCTCCTGATATCTGTGTTCTCCATTCTGGCTTATGCTATATTCAGGAAGCCCAGGCATAGAACGGTTCCGGTCTGGAACGGTGGCAGGGACATTGCAGACATATACACTTCATACGCATACTCAAACAACATCAGGCTGATGCTTCGCAAAATACTCCGGACAAGGATTGGAAACCAGAATCAGTCAATAACCGTCATGGACGTTTTCTGGTATGCAATGTTGAGAACGGGAAAAGCTTACAAATCGGTGTGCAAATACATAACTCTTCGTTTCATGAACAGTTCTATCGGCTGGTATATGATATACATGATTGCAGCATTCATGATCACTCTGATAATATCCGTAGAATTGATCTGACCATTATCTGATTCTCTTCAGATCGAATGATCCAAGGTCGATTTTGTCACCGTCACTGAAAACCTCTACCCAGTCCCTTGATCTGGTATCTTTCAATCCTCTCACCCTGAGGTATTCCGTGGATATTTCGGATCTGAATTCAATCGATCCATCCATGAAATAGTTCACGTTTTCATAGAGGCTCCTCTGAAAAATTCCGTCTTCTATAGTGTACAGTGTAACAGCACCTTCAATTCTCCTTCTCTGGGAGAAGTGCTGAAAAGCCTTCGAAAATGTCTTCTCTTCTGTCTGAGTTATCCATCCTGTCAGGGAGAATACAACCATTCTATATGGGCCGCTGTTTGCTTTCGTGGAAGCTGAAATGCTGTCCACAGTCCTGAGGAAATTACTGGTGTTCGTCACTCCTTCAACCACCGTGGCATTCTTGTCCGTGGATTCACTCTGTATCACCTTGGAATAGGCATCCACGAATTTCAGCATTCCCGAATTCTCATATTTTTCGACAGAATCTGATATTCCGAAGAGGTCCTGCTTGATCCTGGTCACATCCCTGTCCAGCGAGACAACTATGACGGGATACCCGTCCAGTATTGAAGAACTGATAAAGTTGTTGGCAACGGAGTATTTTGAGCAATACGGTGGGCCGTTCAGCAGGATATTGGACGGCTCAGGGAAACCACCAGATAGAAGATCGTCAAGCTTCTTAGTGCCGGTGCTGACTTTTCCTGCAGGCTTGATTCCGAAATTACCCTTCCCACGGTCTGTACTCTCGTCCACAATTTCCTGCCGGTTAACTGTGGATATGGCACCCTCGACATCCTTGAGCAGTTCGAACGTCTTGCCAAGCTGGTCCTTAAGCTGGTTCCTGAGCGTAACAAGATTCTGCAGGGATTCCTCAATAGGCTTGTTATCTTCACTCATCTTATTTCTCACTCTGGTGGTTTATACGTGCCAGAAACAACCCATGGCGGCTCCACTGGGTCAAATGGTTCCATTCCGTCAACTGCACTGCTTTGCAGGATTTTTTCATTAACTACCACGCCAAGCCCGGGTTTTCCAGAAAGCTTGAATTTCCCTTTCTCGAGGGTATAGCCCGATTGAAGAAGGTTTTTCTTCCAGTCCGGCCAGAAAACCTCGAAGCTCTCCTGTATCAGGAAATTCGGAAGTGTCACATCAACATTCAGGGTAGCCGCTGTCTGTATTGGCCCAAAAGCATTGTGATAGGCAACAGGAACTCCAAAAGCCTCGGCTATTGCTCCAGTTTTCTTGGCTTCCAGTATTCCAAGGGAATTTGTCAGATCCGGCTGTATAATATCCACCAGGCCCTGGGATATGTACCTCGCAAAATCGGACTTGTTCAAAAGCCTCTCGCCGAGGGCAATCGGTGTCCTGACATACCGTTTTACCTCGAGAAGCCCCATTTCAAGTTCCGGATGAACCGGTTCCTCAAGGAAAAGCGGGTTGAATTCATCAAGGGCAGTTCCTGCTGCAATTGCCGCTCTGGTGGAAAATCTCCCATGGCACTCAATGAGCAGGTCGACTTTATCTCCAAATTCCTCTCTGAGAGCACCAACGATGTTGACTGCATTGGCCAGCCCCTCCCTTGATATGGTGTCGTAATTGTTGCCAAACGGGTCAAATTTCATGGCATCGAAGCCTTTTGATACAACCACCTTCGCTTTCCTGACGAAATCCTCCGGGGTCACACAGTCAGAATACCATCCGTTTGCGTAGGCCCTGATTTGCGGGTTGAATTCTCCGCCAAGAAGTTTGAAAACAGGCGTACCGGTGGCCTTTCCAATGAGGTCCCAGCTGGCGATTTCGAAGGCGCTGAGTGCCGAGGTTGCCTCCATGGACTTAGACAGATAAAACGAGTGCTTGTAGAAAGTTTTCAGATTCCTTTCAACATCATAGAAATCCGCTCCGAGAAAAACTCTCTTTACTTCTTCCATACTCTCTTTCACTGGTAGGGTCATCAACGTGGTTGGAGCTTCACCGAAACCGACAAGGCCGTCGTCAGTAGTAAATTTCACAAGCAGTATTGTGGAACTCCATGGGGAAGATATCTCTCTGCCTTTCTCTCCAAGTTCCAGAATTTCAATATCTTTGATCTTCGAAGACATGGAAGTAAATCAGTGAAATGGTACTTAAATCTATCAGCCGAAGGTTCTTTTACCCTGACAATTGATTGGATTAATTGAAGGAAGTGTTACTTATCTGGAGAATATTCATCGATTTTAAGGCCCATTTTTGAAACGACTGCATTGATGAATGATTCATTATTTCCATAGAAGATTCTTTTCCCGGTGGTTCTGGTGAACATATATATTTCCTTCCCGTTCCAGTTAATGTGAAATGGAGGGATCAGCCCTCTAGAATCCCTGAATCTCCTGAACCTTTCGTCATATCCTATCACAGGATCCTTTACTTCCTCTCTTTTTATGACGAACAGGTTAACGAGATTGTCATCATAGAATCTCAGCTCTTCTTCATCCACAGTTACATACCCGCTGTGTTTGTGTAGCGGTTTGCCTATGGGTTGAGAAGCGTGTGCTTCAATCCATCTCTCTCTCCTAGATATTTCATCGAATTCATCATCGAAGATCCAGAGTGCCTGGAATATGTTGATCCTCATTTTTATCAAGCTCTCTATGAACTTGCTCCTCGGAACGTCTCCTCTCTCTCTGTCGATGAGTTTCAGGAGGCCCTCATCGAGTGATATGCTGATCCTCTCATTCATCTTCTGCATTAATTATGGAATTGTCATATTTAATACTTATCATAATAGTAGGAAACTTATTACACATATCCGACCCCCGAAAAACAAAGCCATGGTACAGGGGATGCCAGTGTTAATGTAATACTTCAGTCACAAGAAAACCCGGATATGCAAGAGCAAACGAACCCAGTAAAGAAAAGCTCAGGTGAGGTAATCGGGTATCAGGGTAACAGAATCTTGGGACACAACACATAAATAGTTATTTAACAGAATGTTTTATCTGGTGTTTCGTGCCATCACGATACAATCCAGTTTCTAACTGTATTAGAAAATCATAATTATCGAAATAGGATACACGTTTGATCTGCATGACTTCTAAATTCCAGAAAAACTCGGTTCTGAAGATTGGGAATAAAGAGTACAACTACTTTTCATTGAAGAGCTTGGAAATGGACGGTTACAACCTGTCCAGACTCCCGGCATCTCTCAGGATAATCTTAGAATCATTGATAAGAAACGTTGACGGCAACGAAGTTAAGGATGAGGACATAGAGAATCTTATCGGGTGGAATTCAAAGAATCCCGGAGACAACGAAATAC
>JAJZOT010000009.1 GCA_021847855.1 Thermoplasmata archaeon
CACAGAGACAGAAAGATCTGCTGAGGCTGGCTGGTGTCCCTTTAACCTCATATCAACAGGACTGAAATGCCATTCCGGGGAGTTGAGAAATTCGAGGATAACGATCTAAATTCATGCGGAAAGTAAGATATAACCTAAACGCAGACCAATTATTTCTGGGAACAATTATTTCTATAAAATTTCCTATTCGCTCTAAAGATATAGAATATATCAGATATTTGAGTTAAATATTCTCAATATACGATGTTACGGCAGACCCCTAACGTTAAAAATAGCCGCTGCAGACCGCTATATATTAATGCTTTTATCTTAACTATGTCACTTAAGCATAAAAATCGAACAAGAAACTTATGTCGCTTTTAATTACTTTTTTATTTTTCATGAGCGTCTTCTTCGTGGCAACCGAAAGTGTTGGAATAATTGTGGATCATCATGGAACTGAGACAGTAAAAGTTCGTGCTGATGTTAATTACGCGAGGGACGGTATTGTATCATTTTCCGATTTAAATCAAAGGCTACCCGGGTTTACAAGTGACATAACAAATTCACATTGGTCTGGTTATTTTGCTGTAACCAGTTATTCAGATCCACAGCCAGATTTTGTAGCGGTTTGTGGTTCATGGATTGTACAATCAGTTTCATCCAGTCCTCAAGGTAACGCTGCTCAGTGGATAGGAATAGGTGGCTTTATACACACTGACATACTCTCCTCTGCCAAAACATCGGAGGTTCTAAGGTCTCCATCGTTCATGAAGTTGCCTCTCTGTGGATATCAGTGTTCCCCTTGCGTGCATCCCTGTCTACACGCAATTGATCTATGCCATCGAGGTTCTTGATCCTTTCAACGTTCTCACCATAATGCAGGTTGATCTCATTCCCAAAACAAAAGTTTCAATTCCAGTACCACTGGGATTCAGCCTCATGGATTACCTTGTAATACTGGTTATGTGGTCTGTAATTCCTTCAGTGGTGGCTTTTCTTCTATGGAGAAGGACTGAATGAGTACCCTTTTCCAAATTGCAGAACCAGCAAGCACTTATGGAACAATGAAACTTTGAAAGAAAAACCAGATGTTTCAAAGTAAGTATCTGTTTCATGATGTCCTGGACTTTCAATTGCTTTTGCATAACCTGAGAAAATAATAAACCCCGAAACCTAAGTGAGCTATATATATTTCACGAATATAAAGGGTCATGAGTATTGGGGGTCAGGTGGACATTTCACATATTCTGGAACCTGAATCGTGTCTATTCATAAATCTGAACTTTCATGAGGACCTGTTCAGTAAATCATTCAGTAAAATGGAATTCATTATGGCAATGGACTATCTTGCACCAAAGATCCTTGATCTACATATGAAAACCATAAATGTGGATACAACACATGGAAAACAACCCGTCGCATCCAGGAGCAAGGAAAGAGAACGGTACGAATTAATTAAACTTGAAAGAAGGGAGAGGCTTATTCCGGTGATATCAGAAATGGACAGGCAGTTTATTGATCGATTCTCTGGGGAATTTGCTATAAGGGAAAATGAAATAAGATCCAATTCAGAGGACATTATGCTGGACAGCAGAATTATCAGTGAAATAGAATCCCATTCTCCGGAAACACTTATTTTTACTGGTTTCAAAACGGATTATGAGGTACTCGCAAGCTCCATTTCAGCTGAGCTTATGGGATATTACAGTGTTGTGGTTTCAGATGCAACTTCAACATATTCAGAACGTCTATTCTTTTCCTCGCTGGAATTAATGTCCCAGATTATTGAGGTAATGGATACCAGGGACTTGATGAAAATATGGGGGTATGATCAGTGAAGAAAAACCAGGTGATACTCATAGGAGGGATTCCAGGCGTTGGAAAAACAAGCATTTCCGGATATCTTGCATGGAAGCTTGGCATTGACATTGTTATGTCAGGAGATTACCTCAGGGAATTTCTAAGGCCTTTTTCAAGTGACCTCAACATGGGGATAATGGAAATGAGTGTTTATGATGCATGGCAGAAGTTTGGGGAAAGAACTCATGAAAACATAGTCAGAGGTTTCATGGAGCAGGGTAAAATAATGAACACCGGAACAAACAGGATTCTTAAGAGATCAATCCAAAACGGAGAACCTCTCATCATCGAGACTCTTTATTTCCTCCCGTCCCAGATGGATTCTGACATAATTGGGAAGATTACTTCATTTTATATACACATATCAGACAGGAACGTAAACGCAGAAAGGCTCATTGACCGTAAGCGCTTTACGCACTTCAACTCTCCTGGAGAGAGGCTGGCGGGGAAACTTGACGAATACAGGATGATGATGGAAAGATCCCTGGATGAGTGCAGGACATATGGAATCAGGGTTTTTGATAACCTGAATTATGAAGAGACACGTAAGCTTATACTTGAATACGTCATGAATCAGGAGGGGGAGATCTGAATGGCTGAATTCAGGGAAATGGGGGAGGAGATCAGGAAAAAACTCATTGACGGCGGAATCATGACTATGCCGGAAGATCATGCTGTAAACCTGGAGGAGGGAAAGATCTCCTATGGTTTCGGTTATCCAATAACAGGACTTGAGAAATTCCTTGGTTATTTTGATAAACAGTTCAACATAGCATATTTTCCTTCAATATCATATCTTACAGATTTTTCAATTACGTATTCCGCATGCATGTACAGCAGGGAGACTGGCTCGGATACTGTTGTACTGGACGGAAGATCTGACGATCTTTATAACAGGAGATCACTTAAGGCCATAAACTACCTGAAAGATCTCTACGGATTAAAGGGTTCCATGCACTTCTATCTCAAAAGGGAACGAAGATACCACAATGCCAAGGGGCTTGGTGAATCCGCATCGGTGGCAGCCGCAGCATCAAGATCAGTGATTTCCAATATATTCGGAAATGACGGTATAGAGGATTCGGCCTTTGTCAGCAGGTTTGCAAGACTGGTTTCCGGTTCCGGTACACGATCAGTGGCGGGATCAGTGTCAATGTGGCTGTCATATCCGTGGATCAGGGAATCGGAATCCTGTGCATTTCCAATTGGCCTGGATACAAAAAATATGTATTTCTCTGCATATACATTTCCAGCTGACTTTCCCACTGAGAATGCCCATGAGATTGCCATTTCTTCTCCTGGATACAATGGATGGGCAAAGGAGAAGTTCCAGAGGATGCTGGAATACCTTGATTCTGGATTTTCACCTGCAGATCTTATGGAAAGATCACAGAAGGACATGTATGCAATGCATTCCCTTCTCATGTATTCCGGAAATATGGTTCTTAATTCTGATTCGCTGGCACTTATTGAAAACCTGAAAAGATTCAGGCAGAAGAATAACGGGAACATAGTATACACTGCAGACACCGGGCCTTCAATATCCATCATATCCGATGACCAGGAACTACTCTCAGAATTCACGGAAGAGAATCCTGGATCACTTTCCGGGCGAATACCTGATCAGACCGGTGTCAGGATACCTGAATCGTTCAGGAGGGAAAGTGAAGAATATTTTTCCGGACTGACTGGAAATGAATAGAGTTAAGCGATATCCATCGGAGAGCATCTTCAAGAACATTCCTGGTATTTCACCGGGTACAGTGAGGATAGTTTCCGACAGGTTCAAGATTGCAAAGGTTTCAGATTTTGATCCGGATGGAGACAGAACCGGGAAATCAATAACATGGGCCACAATATCCGGGGCTGTGCTCCTGAGGGATAACTACACCTGCAGGATTTGCGAAAAGAGCAGCTTCACATCCGTTGGATCTGCCACGGAATTTGAACAGGTACATCTTGATGTACAGGTGCATCACATAATCCCAAGAAAAGATGGAGGCAGGGATAATTTCAAGAATCTCATCACCCTGTGCGAATCATGTCATCATAAAACTTTCAGGGGTGGTTACGGAGGAATTCCCGTGGAGAAGCAGCTAAACCTTTTTTCCTTCGAACAGGATCTGGTTCTCTGCCTACCCCGGGGATTTGTACCATCCCAGGATCATTTGAAGGTCAGTGGCTACATTCAGGACTATTCAATAGTTCACAACCAGCTGCGGGACAGGTGGGAACTGGCATACCTGCAGGGTTCAAAGCTCTCCGTGAATGCAATATCCATAAAGAAGAGCGTCTATCACAACCTCCTTGACGATCTTCAGCTTGTGAAGGAGATTAGCGATTATGTTACAATGCACGCTTCGATCAATGGAAAGAAAGGAAAGATCAGGGTTTTCATCACTGAAAGGGGAGAGCCGGTTCTTTAGGTTATGAATGATTTTGAAATTGCATTTTTCAGGTCGGAGAGAAGATCATCCTCGCTCTCAAGACCTACTGAAAGTCGCATGATCCCGGGTTTTATACCGGCTCTATTTCTCTCATCCTCACTCAGTGTCCTGTGTGACATGGAGGGTGGATGTGTTATGGTTGTGCTCAGTCCACCAAGGGTGTTGGCAGGCAGGATAAGGGTAAGGCTGGACATGAATTTCTGGGGATCAACTCTGGATAGGTCAAGTTCGAAAGAGACTATTGCAGGCTTCCAATCCAACATTTCACCATATCTCAGGAAGTCTGGATGGTTTTCCAGCATCGGATAATGAACCACTTTCACACCATCAATCCCTGCAATCTTTTCTGCAATTGAGAAAGCGGTGTTGCCTGCCTGCCTCATCCTCACAAACAGCGTCTTCATGCCACGGTTGACGAGGAAAGCGGTATTGGGATCCATTGATGGACCAAGCATTCTTCTGTTCTGGTCTATGAGAGTCATGAGGTCCTTTCTCCCACCGACATATCCTCCTATGACGTCGTTATGGCCAGACATGAATTTTGAAAGGCTGTGAAGAACCAGATCTGATCCCAGTGACAGGGGTTTCTGCAGTACCGGTGTTGCAAAAGTTGCGTCCGTTACAATTATGGTTTTTCCTCGTGGAAACGATGATCTTATCCTTTCAATATCCGTGACTCTCAGGGTTGGGTTGGTGATGCTTTCAATAAAGATAAGATCCACATCATGATCCCTGAATTTCAATATGCTGTCTGTACCGGGATCGGCAACCAGGACATTGACCCCCCAGTTTTTCAGGAACTGGGTTATGAATATATAGCTTCGAGCAAAAATATCCCTCTGTACCAGAACGGTTTTCCCCGGGGAGATCAGGGAAAGCAGGGTTGTGGTCACAGCACCCATACCCGAAGAAAAGCAGTTTCCTGCCTCGGATCCCTCCAGTTCATTGATCTTTTCACAGAGTGCCTCAACTGATGGATTGTTTTCCCTGCTGTACCTGAATTTCTCACCCTTCGGAAGCTGGAATGCCGAACTCTGGTATATTGGAAACACAAGGGATCCAGTTTCCCCTTCCACTTTATCCATCACTATTCTGGTCTGGTCATTCAATTTCCATCCCCTCACATGGTACTGAATATGTTTTCCTGTAAGACAGTCCTGTTCCATTCATTATATGACCTACGCTCTCTTCCACTCCGGCAAGGTTGGTCTCTTCATCATACATGATCAGAATGGTTGGTCCGGCTCCACTTACACAGACACCGACAGCGTTGTTTTTCAAGGCACTTTCCCTTATTGGTGTGTAGTAAGGAAACATTGATAATCGGGATGCTTCCACCAGACTGTCATTCATTCCCTTTCTGATAAGTTCCCTGTTCCCGGTTATGAATCCCGTAATCAGGGAGGAAAGATTCCTTGAGTTCTCCACATGATCTTCCATTGGTAGAGTTTTTGGTACCAGTGACCTTGCAATCCTGGTCTTTCCAGGTATCTGCACATCAGGTATTATGGATAACAGTCCAAGATCAGTACCTATGTTGATGTTTGCTGCATCGGGAGGGTTTAAGGAATTCACACATACCAGATTTCCATATATTGATGCAGCGACATTATCCGGATGTGGGGATCCCGAAGCTGCGGACTCACCTTCCATTGCAAATTTAAGCAGTTCATTTCGGCTGATCCCCAGATCAAACAGTTCGTTTGCTGCTGTTACCGATGAAGCCGAGGAACAGCCTGAACCACCCAGTCCTGCACCTATGGGAACATGTTTTCTGATGTGTATTTTAACCGATTCCTTTATCCCGTAATGGCGGAATAATTTCAAAAGGGAAAGACCTGCACTATTTTTTTCAACCTCCTCTGGAACTCCGTCTGCAATAATTTTTATGCTTCCATAAGGTGAATTGGGATTTTTCTCCATCACAAGATCATCACGGAATGCATTGTGGGCAAGTGCCAGGATATCGTATCCCGGACCAAGATTTGCGGATGTTGAAAATGCCTTTACAGTAATCTTTTCCATTGCCTGCTTAGGGTGTCAGTTGTTAAGAATATTATTATATAAAATATAACTGGTGGTAATAATATAGTGGATGGTTTTAGGTATGAAACCATGAAATTTCTATTATCTGAACGAGAGAAATTTTCCTGAGGTGCAACACAACCAATGGACCTTCAGCAGAAGGAAAACCCCACAAAACTTCAGAATAATAATTTATACCTGAATAGATTTTAAAATGAAAATTTATTAAGCAAATTCATTTCTGCCCCTAAAATATGCCAAAGGAAAATCCAATTATAGCTGGAAAGTTATTCGAGGGTGCTGAGTCTGGACAACCTCCCCGGTTCAGATACCGGTACCTTTATTATATAACTCATGTTGATAATATAAAATCAATAATGGAAAATGGAATATTATCTCATGAGAAAATTTCGTACGAGAAGATAGCTTTCACTCCCATTTATAAGGCAGAAAATATCAACTTAAGAAGAGGAAAGAAAACCCCAGATGATAAATCACTCTGGTACTATGCAAATTTCTATCTTCAACCTCGTAATCCAATGTTATATCTGGTCAAACGAGGAATAGGCTCTAATAATATTGCAGTACTCGCATGCTACCGAGGTCCTGCATACGAAACTGAAAATGCGTTTATAACAGATGGAAACGCCGCCAGCAATGTTACTAATTTCTACCCTGTCACCAAACGTAACCTGGCTTTTGAATCGTTAAAGGATGTGGACGGCCTGGACTACTGGAAGGAGGAAGACGGGACGAAAAGAAAGATGATGGCTGAGGTACTTATTCCTGAATCCTATCCACCAGACCATATCCATTCAATATTGGTTTCAAATCAAAGTACTAAGGAAAAAATGGAGGACCTAATAAAGGATATTAAATTAAAACCAAAGATTATTGTGGACCCGAGAACATTTTTCGATCCAGACTATGAAAGTAAGATAACGGAGAACCTTACACTTGTGAAGGGAGACATGTTCTTTTCCGGATTGCAAACCCTCACCGTAAGCGTTAACACAAAAGGAGTAATGGGAAGAGGCCTGGCATCAAGAGCCAAATACCAGTTCCCTGATGTGTATATTTATTACCAGGACAGCTGTAAAAACAAGAAATTAAGGATGGGACACCCAGTTATATACAAAAGGGAGGCCGCCCTTGACATGCAACTCGCAGACGATCCACTTCAGATTACGGACCCAAACCACCAGACCTGGTTCCTCCTTTTTGCTACCAAGGATGACTGGCGTAATCCTGCAGATAAACAGGGCATTGTGGACGGACTTGAATGGCTGATCCAAAATTATAGATCAGAAGGCATAAAATCGCTTGCAATTCCGGCTCTTGGTTGTGGACTTGGATGGCTGAGCTGGAAAGAAATTGGGCCTATACTTTGTAAATACCTTTCTAAAATGGATATACCAGTGCAACTGTATTTGCCCGCAGAAAGACCGATCCCTGAAGATCAATTAACTAAGTCGTTTCTACTGGGATGAGTTTTTCGTTACAGACAAAGTAAGGTATCGAACTCTAACACAATATTGAAGGTAAAAAAGAAACCCGAAACCATTTCCTATTGATAATACAGGTTGTCGCAAAAGATCATAATATAAATTCTTCCCTGTCTATGACTCTTCTTTTAATTCCCATGCTGGTAGTTCTCAGCTTCTCTCCTCCGAACAGTTCGGCTTCCTCCAAGCCATTGTATCTTGCCGCAACAACTCTTCCTATTGCATCCCCCTTAAGTATGCCGCTTCCACTGGTTCCAGTTGAAATAATGAGATTGAGATCACCAAAGACATAAGGTGATAGATCCAGTGTGTTGTAGGAGTAATAACCTGCCCATGATCCTGTAAGCTTTGCTGAGTTGAAATCCTTTATGTACGCTTCAAGAACAGGATAAATATCATTCTGGTAAAAGTCAGGCTCTGGTTGTGGATCCTCTGTAAATGAGAAATCACGATTATAGTTGTCCGCTACACCAACCCATATTGAATTACTCTGTGGTACAGGCCTCATGTATATCTCGTGTGAAGGTAAGACTGTAAATGGCATAATATTCTCCCCCTTAATCAATGAAGATCTCACAAGCTTCTCTATTGGCCCACCGGAAATCTGAAACACCTGCCTTTTCTTTGGTCTCACGTGGCTGTCAATGCCTGTTTTCTCAAGTAAATATGTAGTCCATACGTCTGCAGCCACAATGTATTTCTCAGCTTCAATATCGCCTTTGTCTGTCTTCATGGACCTGACGTGAACATCCTGCCAGATGAAAGGTTCTCCAGGATAATCCAGTGGCGTAATTGGGGAGAGCTCAATCTGGCTCACAGTGGTACCAAACATGAACTTAACTCCCATTTTAACCAGTTGTTCGTAATAGAATCGTGATATGCGATCAGGTTCTATTATTCCACAGTTCTCCCCCAGAAAGCCCTTATCAATATTCTTGAGTCCCATTATTTCCGCCTGATCTTTTTCTGGATTGAATCTCAGGGAATCCAGTGGGGAGAGATCGTCTCGGTCAAGGAATCTTGATCTGGATCTCTTCAATACTGGCAGAAATGTACCGCTTTTTGATACTTCATCGTCAATAAGATACAGGTATCCACACGTGTGCATTCCCAGATCTACTCCGAGAACATTCTGCAAATGCCTGTAAAAACTTATGGTTGATGATGATAGCTTGAAATTAATATCCGACGAAAAAAGATCCCTGAATCCCGCTGCACTTTTTCCGGTATTCCCCTGGGCATAAGTTGATTCCTTGTCTATAATGACGATTTTAAGTCCAGGATTTTCTTTCATTATGTGGTAAGTAGAACTCAGTCCAACAATGCCGGAACCAATTACAGCAAGATCCCATTTAAAAGCCATAGAGGAGTATGGTTACGATCAAATTAAACCTGATCCCACAGGGAAAAGGAGATTATCCGAATGAATAGGGAAATTTCTGGAATTTTTTGGAAGTGCAATAATGAACATCATGCATTTCAGTGAAAACCTCTCAAATATCACAGGGAACAAACAGACACGCTTCTACCACACGTTATAATGGATGAATAGAAACTCGTGGAAAATAATGGGCTTGAAGAAAAGTACATACTGATCGCCATGAAATAGGGATTCGACTTGGCGAAAACATTGCTGGACTTACCATTCAAATCAATAAATATTATCAATAAATTTAGGGGGCATTAATACGAAATAACTTCAGGTCACCGGATTATTACTATTGATTTAACTCCAATTTCAAGATTCTTGTATGTTAAATCCCCTTTTTTAGATACATTCCTGTGCGGATGATTTCCATGCTAAATTATCCCAGTTCAGGATGATTTATAAGCTAGATATGAATATTGCCAACTATGCCCAGGAAGGAAGATTTCAGACAGGTGATATCGGAGTGGTTCTTGCAGGAGCTTCCGGAAATATTCCATAGAGACATTTTAATTCCTCTGAATACAGGCGTGATTGTATCTATTGTCGGTCCACGGAGATCGGGAAAGACCTTTCTATTGTACAGTGTCATTGAAAAATTAAGAGAGAGTATTCCTTTCAGGAATATACTTTATGTGAATTTTGAACACGAAAGGTTAAGGAACCTTGATGCAAACGACCTCAGTGATATGATCGCTGTATTTTATGAAATTTCTAACGCTGATCTGGATAAGAAAATATATTTTTTTCTTGATGAAATTCAGGTTGTTTCAGGCTGGAGCAAGTGGGTCAACAGGATTTATGAATCCAAGAAATTCAACATATATATTTCAGGTTCCTCATCCAAGCTGCTTTCGAGGGAACTCTCTACAGAACTGAGAGGTAGGAGTATAGACTTTACTCTTTTCCCGTACAGTTTTAGTGAATTTCTCAGAGTTACGGGCGTAAAAATTGAAGACCCTGCAATGTTGATCCATTCGGAGAAGAGGGGATTAATTACCGGTGCATTGCAAAATTATATTAAAAATGGGGGTTTCCCAGAAGTTCTTGGCCTTAGCGAGTTTCGAGAAAAACTCCTTAAATCCTATGTAGATACCATAATCATAAAGGATGTTGGGGAACGATTCCACATAGAACCATCGATTCTTTCGGCGTTCTTTTATTATGCTATTTCGATCTACTCAAAATATTTCACAGGATCAAAGACCTATAATTATCTGAAAACCATTAATTACAGGATATCCAGAGGTTTTCCCCTTGAATTAATGGATCATTTCTCAGAGGTATTTGCTCTATTCCAGGTTGAAATTTTCTCGCGTGACTCCAAGTCCAGAAAGCAATATCCCCGCAAGCTGTATGTAGTGGATACAGGCATGGTGAATACGGTTGTAAGGAATGCTGAAATTGGCAGGTTAATCGAAAACGTAGTTTATCTTGAGCTCTGCAGGAGATCAGAATATTTTAGCAGATTTCAGGTATATTACTGGAAAGAATACGGAAAAGCGGAAGGAAAGGAAGTTGATTTCGTATTACAGGAGGGGAATAAAGTTGTGGAGCTTGTGAATGTCACCTTTGCCTCATCCCGTGAAACTGTTCCAACTAGGGAAGTGAGCGGACTTATGAAGGCTGCGGAGGAGCTTAAATGCAACAAACTGAGGATAATCACATGGGATTATTCAGAAGAGGGAGAAATCACCTTCACACCGCTCTGGCACTGGCTTCTCGCTCCTTAAAGATGAAAGTTGTTAGGAATCCATAACATTTGAATTCAGATCATAAAGAAAAAGATAAATTTGAGGGTACCTGAAAGATGACCCCATCCGGGAGTATCACCGTATGTTCAACCACCGCGAAGCAGTTTCCATTTTTTCAATGTACTTCTGACCACCTTCCGAATCATCTTCTCAACAGCTTCTATGAAATAATCCCCCATGCACTGTAGATAAACTTTTAGCATTTTCTGACATTATCCGGCAATTTCATGAAATTAAGGGGAAAAGCAGTGAATTCATTTCCAACATCATCTTTTTCATCTGTGATGGGAATGGGAATTGTTTCTGATGCTTTTTTTCAGCTCGGGATAACAGTTCTATCAAATATACTTGTAATAATGGACACTGTGTTATATCTGGCTCTGGTTTGCTTTTTTCTTTTCTTACTTTCAGATAGGTTGAAAGAGATTATCAACAAAAAACTGGATCATATCTCCGTACTTGGATCTTTCTCATTTGTGGCTGGAACGGCGGTTCTTGTGACGCGCTTATCTGAATCTGGATTCTTCTTTCTGGATATTCCCGCTCTGGTCGTCTGCGTTGTTTCCATAATACTCCTTGTGGTGCTGTTGATTTTCAGGGTTGATCATGGAATATTCTCTCGCCTGGATAAACCCTACCTCATACTTATACCGTTTATAGCACTTTTCAGCACTTCTGTGCTCTCTGCCCAGTCATTCCTGAAACTGGACGTCCCGAGGCAATACCTTTTTCAGATCTCAATTTCAACATGGTTTCTGGCACTGGCTGGAACACTTATTTTCCTTCCTTACACCCTGTTCAGGTATAGAAAGAATTTCAGGCATCCCGAAACAATAGACGGGTTCTACATGATTTACTCAGGGATTGCCTCGCTGCTTTCATTTTCCGGGTTAACTATGGTAGAGTTATTCAAACTGTCAAATATATTTCTACTTTCTTTCCTTCGTGTAATTATAATTATGGCCTATGGATGGGCAGTCATTTCTACCGCTCCACTTTTTTATATATACGCGAGAAAACTGAAAGAAGGTTCATTGAAACCAAGACACAAGGTATCCATTTGGGGATCAGTGTTCCCTATGGGCGTTGACTCCATGGGAAGCTTTTTTGTTTCGTCTTATTTTCATTTATACCAGCTTATATACCTTGCTTATGCCTATGCATTCATCGGGTTAACACTGATTCTGGTGGATATTATTGGAATCGTTTCCCTGATTAGAAATAAAGATCTTGCCATAGAAAATTCTGGTTAATCTTTCCACTTCTTTCCCAGATCAAGAAATAGATCGGTGCTCAGGTATTTCAGGCCGTTGTCTGGCATTATACATAAAACATGTTTTCCACTACCAAGTTTCTTTGCTTCTTTCAGCGCATAGTGCAGTACACAGCCTGAACTCATTCCAAGAAGGATTCCCTCCTCAGATGCTGCTCTACGCGCCGTATCAAAGCATTCCTTCTTTTCATCCTCATTTATCTCATACAATTCGTCGAAGGAATCAACCCTGACCAGCTTCGAAGGATTGGGTTCTTTCGGGCTTCTGATGCCTTCTATTTTTACTCCAAGTGCTGCCGTAACTCCAATAATACGTATTCCTGGAATCTCATCTCTCAGTCGCATGGAAATGCCAGAGCTTGAACCACCAGTGCCAACGCTCATGACAATAGCATCAATTTTTCCGTCCATCTGATCCATTATCTCTTTTGAAGTTGAATTGTAGTGAGCCAGAACATTAACCGGGTTACTGAACTGATCCAGAGAAACATATCTGTCAGGATATTTTCGAATCATCTCCTCTTTTACAGCTATGGCACCTGCGGTTCCCTTTTCAGCGGGTGTCAGGATAAGCTCTGCACCGTATGCACTGATGATTTTCCGTCTCTCCACACTGACACCTTCAGACATCAATATTGTGACGCCATACCCCTTCGCTGCTCCAATCATTGATAGTGCAATTCCCGTGTTTCCTGACGTGGCCTCAATTATCCTTCTTCCGTCTCTCAAAAGACCGGCGCTCTGTGCATATTCAAAAAGATAAAGGGCGGTCCGATCTTTCATTGAACCACCAATGTTGAAAGACTCCAATTTTAGGTAAATTGTGGCATCACTGTCAGAAGTCATCCTGTTCAATTTTACAACGGGAGTATTTCCAATAAGTCCGGTTATATCAGATGAATATTTCATTTTGATTCGTGAAGTGTATGCTGTATTGCCTTAGAAATTTATTCAATACGGAGCATCATATGTTTTTGGAAACCAGCCATTCGAGTTTATAATTTCCATATTCATAAAGGATGTATTCAAGATTTGTGTTTCGCTTTCCTAAAGGCTATTATAGCCGAATATCTGAAATTTTTCAGATAAAAACTTAGATAAATACGACATTTCAAAAATTATGCCTGCATGACAAGTATACAAATTCCCCAGTCCAGGATTTTGGAATCCATATGCAACCCAGTGATTGATCTTGAGCGACACAAAACCGATCTCCAGATCCTTCAGTGCAGAATGATAATCATTCTTCCATTCTCTCATAGATATTTGTGTAATTTATCCGAAACTGAACTATGCATGAGTGTCAGTTTAACTCGGTTAACTTGCAGGATGGAAAGACAATTCAATAATGGGAATCATGAAAAAGTCCGTTGACTTTTTTTAAGTGGTTTAGCTGTGTGCTCTGCGGTAAAACATGTATGTGAGAAAAATTTTTCATAAAAAATATTGTGGAGTTCCAGGGATCAGATCACTCCACCAGGCTCTCATTACCCTCCTTGAATAACTTTATTTTCTCAGTGTTGTAGCCAATCCTGGTAGCGAACACGTATATGATCCCACTTGCAACAGCGAATATTATGTAATCTGTTGGGAAAGTTATTGAATTTGTTCCCATTGAACCGTAGTAGGAGACCACCCCAAGTACTATGTCGTAGATCACCAACCATGAATAGGCCTTTATTGTGTTTTTTGCCGCTCCCTTTGAGATTCTGTAAAGCCAGTATGGTGACACTGCTATGATTGCGGAAAAGATTGCCCAGTAATATACGAAGGGAAGGAGAGAAAAGGCAAACACAACACCCAGAATTATGAACAGCACCCAGTAAACTGATGAAAAGAGTACAGACTGGCTAATGGATGCTCCAAATATCCTTCTACCATATGGACTGAGTACAAAGAGTGGCAGGCCTCCGTTTACGATAAGCATGAGAAAGCTTATGATACTCCATCCTGAGAAGTAAACGAGCATTGAGGCTATTATGAAACCAGCAGGTGCCAGGATATAAAGGAGGGGTGTTCTGTAAGGCCTCTTAAGATCCGGGGATGTTCTCCTGAGCACCGTGTTTGTTATGCCTGCAGACAGATAAGCATATACCGTGAAGGAGGCATTTATTCCAACGAGGGCGTACCAGCTTGGAAATGGCAGCAGGAAAAGGGCTCCGATTATGAATGTTAGCACAATGGAGATCCACGGTGTCTGGAATCTTGGGTGTATCCTGGCAAAGAGCTCTGGAAAGTAATTCATCTTTGACATGCCATAAAAGCTTCTTCCAGACGTTCCGCTGAAAACACCCAGAGTTGCCGCTGAAGAGACAACAGCCGCTATGACAAGAAGAATTGAGAAACCGACCAGCAATGGAGTACCTGTGGAGTTGAAGGCGTAGTAGAAGGGATTAGAGGACCAGGTTGAATTCTCAAGCGCAGACCAGTTTCCAACAGTAACACCAGCTGCACTCCAGTTTATGGCACCGAGGAAAACTATCTGAAGAATTATGTATGTGATCATGGCTGCTATGATTGCACTTATCATGCCCAGTGGAACTGATCTCTGTGGATTTTTTGTCTCACCCGCATAGTCAAGTCCCTGCCTGAATCCCTCATAGGAAAAGACTATGCCTGCAGGTACCATTGCAACAAACACTGATGACGCATGGTAAGGGAGGAAGCCTCCGGGAAGTGTGAAAAAGTTCCTGGAGTTAAAAATAAATGCAGCGGCAAAAATTATGGTCAGTATTATGGCCCCCATTTTGAACCAGGTCATCACAGCATTTGTCTTTCCAAATATGTTAACTCCAACGTACTGTATGAATATAAAAAGTGCAAGGAGTCCAATTGATACAAGCACACCTTCAGTTGTGAGCAGTGAAATCTTTGTGTTGTATAGATTGGGAATGTAGCTGCTAATGAAACTGGTTAATGCAGCAGCCTCCACTGGAGGAGTTGCCAGTGCACCTATGAGGTACGCCCACCCAAGCTTGAAATTACTTGCTGGACCATGAGAGTATTCGTTAAACCTCACAAGAGAACCACTGTACGGAAACATTGCTCCAAGCTCACTGAA
>JAJZOT010000197.1 GCA_021847855.1 Thermoplasmata archaeon
TTGAAAAACTTCCAAGAGCAGGCAACTATTCTCATGGAATAATTTCTGGAAACACCATTTATCTTTCCGGACAGCTCGGAATAAACCAGGATACAAAGGGGAATTTCAGGAAACAATTTGAAGTTGCGATTGGGAATGTTGAGAAAATACTAGAAGCGTCAGGAAGTTCACTAGATCATGTCATAAGGGTAGTTGTTTATCTCGCAAATGCATCAAACTTTCAAGAAATGAACCAACTTTTCGATTCATACTTTAATAACAGGGCTCCTGTGAGGACAACAATCATATGTGGTTTTGTAAATCCCGATGCACTTGTGGAACTTGAGATCACAGCATCAAAACCATAAATATATTTTTCTTTTTAATAATTAATTTTATTTCACATCAATTTAAATTAATAACATTCTGAAAAAGGTTTAATCCTCAGTAGTAATACCGTATTTACCTTAAATGGTGGAATTATGACAGAAAATCTAGACCCGTTTGAAATAGCGGTGGAACAGCTTGGAAAAGCAGCAAAGATAATGAAACTGGATAAGCAGGCATTTGAGATATTGAAGTGTCCCCAACAGATACTTCAGGTAAGTCTTCCTGTAAGGATGGATAGCGGAGAAGTTAAAGTGTTCACAGGATTCAGAGTGCACTATAACTCTGCAAGAGGCCCCACAAAAGGCGGAATCAGATTCCACCCGGATGAGACCTTATCAACAGTAAAAGCTCTCTCTGCATGGATGACATGGAAAACAGCAGTCGTAGATATCCCACTCGGAGGAGCAAAGGGAGGAATTATATGCGATCCAAAATCCATGAGCCAGGGAGAACTTGAGAGACTCAGTAGGGCATATGTGAGAACAATTGGTGAATTCATAGGTCCAGAGGTGGATGTTCCTGCACCTGATGTCTACACAACACCACAAATAATGGCATGGATGATGGATGAATATGAGAATATAACAAGAAGATCATCACCGGGAGTTATAACAGGAAAACCACTGACACTTGGAGGTTCTCAGGGAAGAGGAGATGCAACAGCAAAAGGAGGAATGTATGTCCTGAAAGTTGGGGCTAAGAAAAAGAATATAGATCTTTCCAAGGCAAGAGTTGCAATACAGGGATTTGGAAACGCGGGACAGTTCGCACTCAAGCTTGTAAAAGAACACTTTGGCTCAAAAGTTGTGGCAATATCTGATACAAAGGGAGGAATATTACTTGAGAGTGGAATCGACTATGATGCATTGCTGAAACATAAGCAGCAGCATGGAACAGTACAGGACTTCAAAGGTGCGAAGAACATCTCAAACGAGGATCTTCTTGAACTTGATGTGGATGTACTCATACCTGCAGCCATTGAGAACCAGTTAACAGGAAAGAACGCATCAAAAATAAAGGCAAAGATCGTGCTTGAGCTTGCAAACGGACCTACAACTCCTGAAGCCGATGTAATACTCCACAAGAACAACGTACTCGTTCTTCCGGACTTCCTTTCAAATGCAGGTGGAGTGACAGTATCTTATTTTGAGTGGGTTCAGAACGTAGGCGGATACTATTGGACTGCGGAAGAGGTATATGAGAAGCTCGATAAGAAGATGACAGCCTCAGCTGAAGCTGTTCTTGAAACAGCAGAAAAATACAAAACTGACCCGAGAATGGGTGCATATATCATAGCAGTTCAGAGAGTAGCTGACTCTATGAAAGCAAGAGGATGGTACTGAACCACCCTCCATTTTTAAAATTTCCTGCTTTGGCTATGGGAATCTGTTTTAAGCGGGAATAGTGTAGTGGTTATCACAGGGGCTTCCCAAGCCCTTAACCCGGGTTCGAATCCCGGTTCCCGCATCTTCTTGAATAGTACAATGCGGACGAGAGACTCAAATCTGAGGGATTAGATGGATTGAATTCTTTTTCCTGATTTTTGCGTAACATAGTAAAATAGTTTATACTTTACGACTATTGCAGAAATTGAACGTGGCTATTTACAACACATTTTTAGTATCTCAATTTAAATACCCTAATTTTAAAATATAAAAGTATATATAAATAAAATTTGATCACCCATACATGAAAAATATAATGAAAATAGTTATAGTTGTTATAGTAGCGGCTCTGGTGGTCTCTACCGGGTTACTTTATGCTACTGGATTCTTGAACTTGAATATTAAAACGAACACCCCAACATATTCCAGCAGTTCCCCGCAGTACAACTCCCCGAATGTTGTGAGTTCAAATCAGGTAAACAAATCTCTTGGTGGGAGCTGGAACCAAACATCTGGTTCAACTGCCACAGCAAGCAATGCTTCTGCAGGTATTGCTATAATTGAAGGTGCGGGAGGGAGCTATTTCTCATCATCTACTTCTGTTCCTTTGAACACATATATCATGCCAGGATACAACCAGATTGTTGGTAAAATGCCATTTATATCATTACAGGGTTCAAACGCACAATCACTTTCCGTAAATCCATCTCTAAGTGCGCCAACTTCAAACTCACCAGCACTCTCCGGAATAACATCACTTGAATTTGCGGTGTTCCAGCCGACCTCCGGTGTGGGAATAGCTACAGTGGGATACATTTCAGAGAGAAACGTGAGTGAAGTCAACCATATTTGGTCAATAATGAATGCAAGCGCAAAAAATTCGACTACAAGCAATGTTTCAATGGGAATGACATCTTCAGGAACACCATATATATATGGATTCTTTGAGTCAAATACCCTTAAAAGTCTGTCCTCAACATTCAACGCAACTGGAATGTACGCCAATATAATGATCTCTGTCTATTCAAATTATCTTATAATGGTACTCCATCTTGCTAGTGTGAATGAAACTAAAAATGCTGTTCTTACCCTTATGAACAGTGAGGTTGCAATCCTAAAGAATCCATCATCTGCACCATCTCATCCCATATTTATCACATCAGCCCAAATAAAGGGGCAGACTGGCGTAAATGAGGCGAATTTCCTTCAGGTTGATATCAACATACAGAATGCTTCAACAATTTTCAAAGAATTTGTGAACACTTCCAGTGCAACAACTACTTCTTCCGAATCCGTCTACATGAGCGAAGCCATGTCAAACATATCTGCTATTGCATTTTCAGCCTACGGGGACAATCATGGAAATGGTACTTTGATAGGGCTTTTGAAGTTCAACAACAATTTCAACACAACACTTTTCAATGGTCTTCTTGCACTTTCCTCCCATTATCACCAGTTTATAAATTCAACATACAATGGATCAAGGTATATATTCGTCAGCGTGAACACCAGCACCTCCACCCCAACAGGCATGGAACACCTCAACATATCACTGATGTTCTTTGATTACAAATCATACATAGGACTGGTTGAAATCATAGACCAGAATGGAAAGCTTGTCAATCAGGCCGGAATGAAAGTTCTTCTTGGAGACGAGATTTCACTACTTTGATCCCATTATTTTTTTATACTCGAGCTCAGCCCGGGTAATTTTTTCTATATTTTTTATTCTGATTCTTTTTTCTGAAATTATTCTGAAGAACTTGTTAAGTTTCTCTTCATTGTCTATCCATACTGCAATCTTTCCTTTGTCTGAATACTCAGTACTGAAATCCCCCATGATTTCAGGTTTGAAATTCTCGTCTGTGTGAAGTATGAAGTAATAACCCCCTCCTTCAAGTTCGAGGTCTTTTCTGATTTCACCTCCCACGAGAAAAATTATTCTGTCACAAATTTTGCCTATTATATCAAGATCATGTGAAGTTATTATAATTAGTCTCTCCCTTTCATTTTTCAGTCTGTTTATTAAGTTCTCAAACATGTCGACCCCAACGGCATCCATATTATCAGTGGGCTCATCCAGTATAATTATATCAGGGGAACCAGTCACAGCAAGCCCGATGGATAGTCGTTTTTTCTCTCCCGATGAAAGATCCCTTAAAGGAACATTTTTTTTATGAAGCAACCCGAGAGATTTCAGATCTTCTTCAATTTCCTCCCCTATACACTTCTCCCCTTTTCTCAGTTTATGGGCGATTTCAAGCATTTCATAAGAATTCACATAAGAATAGAGCCATGGGTTTTCAATCAGGGCCCCAATTTTCCGGGCACAATCTTTATGGTTCTCCACAATATTAATTCCATCCACTAAACTTGATCCTTTGAAATCGTCAATGCAACCGGAAATGATTTTCAGGAGCGTTGATTTTCCGCTTCCGTTTGGTCCTACTATGCCGATTATAGAATTCTCCATGAACAGATTGGGTATATTGATCACAACTGTGCCTCTGATAATCCTGCGTAAATCCTTCACTTCAATTGAACTTATGATATCTCACCTCTTCTCAGAAAAACGGAATAGAGGATGAATGAAAAAACCACAGTATAACCAATCTGGATATAGATTGAAAGAAGTTCTGCGTTCAAGCTAAT
>JAJZOT010000198.1 GCA_021847855.1 Thermoplasmata archaeon
CGCTGCAGGTCTTGGTACCAGATCAGGCCTGGACGGACGACTCAGGAAGGAGCTTTTGCCTATCTATCTGAAAATTGAGGGCAGGGTTGTTTTGCGGCCACTTATTGATGCCATATATTCAAGAATCAGATCACTGGGAATAGAAGAAATAGGTATTGTTATAGGGAAAAGTGATATCATGACAAGGGCATTCATAGAGGAAAACATACCGGATGCCTCAATTATCTATCAGGATTCACCGGATGGCTTTGGCGATGCAGTCAGAAAAGCATCCGAATTCATCGAAGATGAGCCATTTATCCTTAATGCAGGGGACGGCATGATCATGGATATCAGGCACATCAAAGCTGGAATGGATCTGTTCAATCAAAATGGCTCTCAGATATTATATCTGATGCATGTCGATAACCCGCAAAGATACGGTATAGCTGAAGTAATCGATGCAATAGGGTATACAAAGAATATCAAGAAAGTTAGATCTCTCGAGGAGAAGCCAGCCAGCCCAAAATCAAACCTTGCGCTGTGTGCCTGTTATATTCTTTCACCATGGGTTATCTCCAATCTTTTGGAATCCGCTGTAAAACCGCTTGAACTGACACCGTCAATTAACGCCTCCATTGCCGCGGGCAGGAATGCGATGGGCATTGAGATCGGAAGGGAGGAATGGATAAGCGTCGGCTATTCCCACGACTACCTTCAGGTCCTGAAAAGAACTTATGAATCTGCAGTATCAGATCCCTGAGCTCTTGGCCCAGAATGTTTTAGGCATAATACAGTTCTTAAGTTTGCCTATCCTGCTCTTGTGCTTCGAGAGATCCGACAGGATCTTTAGAATTTCAGTTTCGAGCGATCTTGATGGTCTGTAGCCAAGATTACGAAGTTTTATCATGTCCGGCCTGTAATAATGTGCCTCCTTCTCTATTCTTGGATTCTCAACATGCTCTATCCTGGCGGGTTTTCCTGTTAAATGCTCATAACTGTTTTTCACGGTCTCCGCAAGCTGATTGACAGAGTAATATTCATCAAACTGGTTGAACACCCTGTATTCACCTTTTTCTGGCGGCTTTTCAGCAGCGATCGTGAGGCACTGAATACTGTCAGTCAACGACAGAAAGCCCCTGGTCTGTCCACCTTTACCATAAGGTGTTATGGGCATATCGCCTACAGCCTGAGCACAGAAGCGATTCAGTGCAGTCCCCCACACCTCATCTATGTCGAATCTCGTTGGGGACGAGAACCTGTCAATCTCTTCTGTACTGGTACCATAAACAACACCCTGCATCACGTCTGTGACTGGTATTTTCCAGACATTATTTGCAAACATGAGGTTGTTTGAATCATGTACCTTTGACCAGTGGTACCAGGACCCAGCATTTCTTGGGAAAGGCAGTGTATCCTTTCTACCGCGGTACTCCACTTCAAAAAAGCCTTCAGGAATGTCAATATTTGGAGTACCATATTCACCCATTGTCCCAAGCTTTAATATATGACAACCCGGGTTCATATCCTTGATCGCATATGCAAGGTTCACTGTTCCTATCATGTTTTTCTGCAGCGTTTCCGTTGCCTGTTTGAGACCAATCATCGAATACGGGGCAGATCTCTGCTCAGCCAGATGTACTGTGCAGTCTGGTTTGAACTCCTTTATTGCATCATATATGATTCTGGGATTGCTAACATCTCCTCGAATGAAACTTAACTTATGTCCTGACATTTCTTTCAAGGACTCTATTCTGCGTTCCATGGACATTATCGGGATAGCAGAATCAGATCCAACTTCTCTGACCCTCTTTCTTGTGTAAAAGCTGTCAACCCCAGATACTTCATGGCCACGTTCAAGTAGGTGCAGAGCAAGTGGCCAGCCAATGTAGCCGTCAATCCCGAGAATTAGTATACGCATTGCATCATTATGCAAACTCAAATTATAATGCTTATTCTGTCCCGGCATTCTTTTAAACCTTGATAGCGGAAAAACAAGATGACCATTTGATCTTTTGTCATCCGAGGGTCGCTAGCTCTAATTTCCATATTTCAAGGCAATTGAAAACGTTGAGTACGATCACAAGCCGGGTTAATGTTTTTAATATGAGATATCATGATGTAATGAAATGAACATTGCACTCTTCAGGTTGGACAATGTGAGACCAAAATTCACCTCACTTGACGATATAAAGGAAAAGACCAATCTGAGATTTCTTCTTCTAATCAATGACAAGGAAAAGTGGATTTCAGGGGAGCCCTTAAAACGCGATATTGTGACCAACAGCAATGAAGGGTTGAAGGATCGTCTGAATGCTGCAGGTATTTTTGATTATAAAATAGAGAATCAAATCCTCTGGTCTGCTATTCATGAAGCAAACTCTATTTTTTACGACAAACTAACTGAAATCAGGGGCTGCAGGGTCGAACCAAACAATATATGGTTCAATGGTGGATTATATTTCGCAATTGAATACGAGGAAGAAAATAACCCCCAGGTCAGCAATGTTATTCTGGACTACATCGAAGAGAAGGCAAGTTTCGGCAAAGAACTGCTGTTTATGGGACCATACAGCGAAAACATCCCATTCATGCTTGACCTCTATCATAAATTTGGTGGTCCTCTCGATGAGTTTACACACTTGAGGTCAAAGTTTTCATTGCAGCTAGACGCAGAAGATCTGGATCGATCCGGAATCATGTCGAATAAAGGCGAAATCAGAATCAAAAGATTAAGCCCGGAAAATAAGGCTACCATCATTTTTCATAAATATACCGGGTCATTAGTACAGCATAATCAGACCGATTTAATCGGGAAAAATGAAGAGTTTTTGATTGATTCTCCATTCTTCACTGCACTGCATCAATTCATAGTTAATTCCGGTCTCGTACCTGTTTTTTTTCAGGCCGCTCCAGAAAGAAATTCAATCGTTACTGATTTCATAATCAGGAAAGATCATTCCAATCGTTTGCTTTCCAATCTGGATAATTTACTTTCATATGAGTCAAGGATAAAGCCCATAGCCTGCCTTGAGTCAGTTGAGAGCTTATGAGCGAATTATAACCTGCGGACAGGTTAAACTTCATCAAGGCTAAATATACAGTTAATATGCTTTCCGCGTGACCTCGGGTTTGCTCTATTCTTTCCTGGCTGTGTTTATGCCGCTTTTCGTTGTTATCGATCCATTTGGTGCTCTGGTACTGTTTATAGGTATGACATCTGAAATGACAGAAAAAGAGAGGCGTATAGTAACAAAGGATGCCTCCATCTATGGACTCGCAATAATGATATTCTTCGCGATAGTTGGAAGATATATTCTTCTTTTCTTCGGTATAAGTGTTGAAGCCTTAGAAATTGCCGGTGGATTGATCCTGCTTATTATGGGAATACAGATGGTACGTGAGGGGGATCGTCCTAAATCTCAGGGTGGAAATGTAGAGCATGATGCTGGAATTGTGCCATTTGCAACCCCGCTATTAGCTGGACCAGGAGCGATTTCGCTAATTATAATTCTAATGAATGGGCCTTTCGTTCCGGTTGGCCTCCTTACCTTAATTTCTGTGTCCATACTTTTTGCAATAGTTTTCATATTTTTCACGTTTTCATCGACAATCCTCAGGTTTCTGGGCGCAAAGAGCATGAAGGCCATAACCCGTATATTCGGGCTGCTTGTAGCCGGTTTTGCCATCCAATATATGTTGCTGGCTCTTCAGAGCCTTGGAATCATTGTGCTCTCTTAGCTAATAAAAGAAGGTAAGTTTTTTGATTCAATGCAAAGCATCCAGATTAAAAGTGTGAAAAAGATAAATCTATAATTAATGCTGGATATTACACCCCGCTAAAATGATCTGGAAAAGGAAGGCAAATCATGAGGAAAAAGTGCCTCAGCCTAGGAAGGTATGCCCTTTATGTCTGAGAATATACACAGACGATTCTCTGTTCTGCAAGGTTGATGGGCAGAAACTCCAGCTTGATGAACCGGCAAAAACAGAAGGCAGTGAGAGGATCATCTGCCCGAACTGTGGATTCAGGATGACAGCAATAAGATCAAGGTGCCCGGTATGTGGTCATGTATTCTCCAAGGTTAAACCGGAGGAGGTATCAGCTTTCTTCAATTTAATACCGGAATCTGGCCTTCCGATACGGATTGCTTACTTTCCATACACATTCGGAAGGAAGGACGTCATCAGACACAGATTTTCAGAGTACGTGAACACAGAACATCTTGTTTTCACAAAGGACAGCAGTCATTTCTACATACGTGAAAAGAAGAGCCTGAATGGTTCCTCCCTGAATGGGCACGCAATCGGAGGCAAGAGATTCGAGAGCCTCAAGAAATTGCAGCTTGCTGATGGTGATGAAATCGGTCTCGCACTTGACAAAAATATGACTCCACTTATACGCTTCAGGGTCGAGCTTC
>JAJZOT010000199.1 GCA_021847855.1 Thermoplasmata archaeon
AGTTTTTCCCTTCGTGAACCCTTCATGTTTGATATTCCTGCTATTAATGTTCCATCTTCCAGAACGTGTGTTTCCAGGTCCTCTGTGCCCATGAGATGAAGCCCGAGGAAATCGAATATTCTGGCTGCCGGGTAATCTACACGTTTCGGGCGATCGTGATCCCCGAGAACCATGAAGACGGGAATATTCTTCTCCCTTACCCTGATGAGTGAATCCTTGAGTTCGGCCAAGGAACGGTTACTTGGCCCCCAGGTGTCAAAGAGATCACCGCTGTGGATTATGAAGTCCACCTTTTCATTTATAGCAATGTCAATGCACTCCCTGAAGGATTCGTAAAAATCATCCTCACGCTCGGAGAGCATGTATTCCCTGTTGCCAAGGTGTGTATCTGAAAAATGCATGAATCTCGGCATGTTTAAAGATCGTCCCTCACTGATTTCCTGAAAGCTGACGGGCTGTGTCTTTTTTCCCTTAATTTTCTGGATTCCTCAAGCAGAGAAAGGAGATCGACATCTCCTCCACCTTCCCTTGTTTCCCTTCTCCTGATTCTCACAATCGAAGGCATCCGTACAAATTCTCCGGTAAGCACTGCCTCACCTATGTTAAGGCCTGGAAGATCCTGGAGTATTGATTCAGATATACTTTCGCTGCTTTCGAGGATCGCCTTCTGATCGAGGGGATTTGTGACCCTCAGTATTATGTTGCTGTTGCACTGGCTCAATACATCCTGATCAAGTTTACCTGGCCTCTGTGATATCACAACAAGAAACATGCCAAATTTCCTTCCCTCAGATGCTATCCGCCTGATTATCTGTGATATCATGGTGCGGGAATTGGGAGGCACAAAATTGTGTGCTTCCTCTATGAAGATGAAAACTGGGAGACTTGAGGCCGATTCAGCCTTGTTCTCATAAATTGTATTCAGGACCCTGTGAGAAAAATAATTTGCAAGTGCCTGATCCATTCCAGACAGATCCAGAATGGAAAGCTGGCCTGGCGAAAGGTAATCCTCCATCGGTGTTGTAATGTCAGAAAATATAGCCTTCACTTTTGTGAGAATCCTGAGCCTACCGGATATCTTAGATCTTTCCTCCTGTTTCAGGTCCTCGGCAGCGCGGATAAATTCCTGTATTCCCCTCGGTGCTTTCATGTTAGCAACCATATCTGACACAATCTTCCTCATGGTCGACCACTCCTCCTTAAGGCCCATTATATCAGAAATCTCATCCGCATCAAGATCCTGGAACCTGATTGTGAACTGGCTAGTAAGAGATCCAGTTTCACCAAGAAAGCGGCTGCTGCTCAGCGGTGTCCGGAATATCCTGATGTCCTGGCTATATTTTCTGGCCGATTCACCCGTTTTCATCAGTGCATAGTCTGCATGCGGGTCGAGGACGACGATTGAGGCGCCTTTTTTTAGCAGTTCCTCCATAAGAACAGCAGCCGCGTTACTTTTGCCTGCACCTGTTTGAGCGAGTATTGCAAGATGCCTTTTAAGGCCATTGATATCGACCCCGACGACCGTGTCGTCCATATCAACAAGATGACCCAATACAAGCGATCGATCAGGCGGATAGTTCAGAAACTTCTCGAGCATGTTTCTATCAGCGCGTTTCACGACGGATCCCGGTGGTATTATCTTTCTTGAAAGGGATAAAGTGTTCCCCTCCAGACTTCCGAGACTCTTTGCCTGACATATCATGACCCGGTCTGCAAGATCCGTCTCGACATATTTCTTGACGGTGGTGAAATCTAGACCCTGATTCAGCAGGTCACTTCTTGCGATAACCCTCTCGATCCTTCCAAGAAGAACTCTGCCGGATCTATCGATATAGACATATTCCCATTTGGACACACTATCGGGGTCCGGTACCACAAAAGAAAAGAAATCTGATGTGTTTTCCCCTACTGTAAAACCAACTGTTTCGTTTTTAAATCCTGATTCTGGCACGCCTCTCCCCCCTTGTTTCATAGAATGGAATGCCTATTATCCGTTCGAATGTTGCCATATAGATTCTCTCCACTTCATCGGTTCTGAACTTGACCATGTTATCTGCATTCGAGATCCATATATTGTGTACCTTCGGCCCGCAATATCCCCAGTATAGAGTGTCCAGAAGTTTGTAGAAAAAAGTCCTGTCAAGTTCGCTTTCTGTTGCGACCTCCACCTTCAGAGGAAGGTCCTGTATTGATGGTAGAATGTTGAAAGACCATATTGACATGTCATCAATAAAACTGTTCTCCACTCTTATAGGTTCTGTATAACCCGGGCTCACTGCAAGTGATTTAACGATTACATGGTCAACAGTTGCTTCAAGTTTTTTAATATCTGAAGGAGGCAATGATGTCCTGTGCTCCTTTAAAAATTTCGAAACCAGCAGCCTTGATTCAGAAGTCTTGCTGACGTAAACGATCGCAGACCCCGTCTTACTGGAAGAAAGTAACATATCATTCAGGTTATCATAATATTCATCGGCAATGTCAGCATATTTTTCAGATTCAAATCTCTTGTAACCATGGTAAAGCCTCCCCGTAAGTGAGCCGTCTAAAAGCACAAGATCGGGGGATTCTTTTTTCAACATTTTACAGACTGATATGTGCTCAACGTTTTCCATTAACATTGTTACAAGACTCCTGAGATGATCCCTTGAAACCCAGAAAACATCTGAAAAAAATTGCGAATATGCTTTACCTCCTTTCACAGAATAGCCCCTGGTCATTATGATCTTCTTTCCGTTGTACAGCTCGCGGACAAATTCGCTGCTGTCCGAAGCTGAGATGCTGGAAAATATTTGGTTTTCAGGGACGTACTCATGATAGATTTCCGAGAACCATTCAGGCACCGCAGGATTGAAATCTTTCCTGTCCATGATAAGGGATGATCTTATCTGATCGGTGTTCTCTTTCAGGAATCTTACATAATCCTCATAACTTTCATCCATTTTTTTCACATGCTTATGCAGTACGGAATATAAAGATGATATTCTGGATTGTTAAATCCGTCTTTACCATACTAAAATATCCCTTTAAGTTATCTTTACTGCTCATTTGTGTGAAGAGGTTTGCCCAATCCCCGAGACATTACCGCGATGGAATATATCAAAGAAGGCAGAAATATTGCAATTACAGCAACGAACTTGAAATAATCAAATATAAGACCTCCAAACAGGCTTCCAAGGATAAAGCCTATGCCAAACAAAGTTTCGTAGTAGAATACACCCACCGATGGAGTTGATCCTCTCGATATATATGAAAGTCCCTTGGAAAAGGCTATTGCTGAACCAAATCCCCCCATTGCAAAAACCATTCCAACAGTCAATATGGACTGGGAAAAAAAGAGGGCCAGGGGGGTTGACAGGAGCAGAGCTGAAGCAGTTGCATAAGTCTTCCAGTTTTCCGATCTTATTCTATTAAGTACAATAAATGCCGTGGCTGAAAAAAAAGGCGGAACTGCACCGATTATACCTATAAGGATGTAGGATAAACCTGTTAATCTAAGATAAGGTATCATCACATAAAAGAAAAACCCTGCAGACAACCCTCCAAATAGCATGGGCATTATGAGATATATTGAAAAACTACCCTTCTGTGAAACGTTGTTATCGCGGATTTCCAGTCCCCTCATCGGTATGAATATCATAGAAACAAGGAAAAATACCAGTGAAAGGATGAAGAGGTCCCGGTAACCAAGACCTTCAAGGACTGCACCTGCTATGGCTGGAGATACCAGATTTGGTATGCCCCAGGCCACTGAATACCGTTCAGCAAGATTGGGCGAATCAGTATTCCCAATACCTAATTCTACTGAAACGTAGAAAGCAGCTCCTGCAAGATCAGATAATATCACCAGAGGAATGAAAAAAATTCCACTGAAAAGTATGAATATAATTACAATGGGAATCATGATTATCATCGATATCTTCAGGGATGATAGCAATGTTTTACCGCCAAATCTTGTCATCAGGTAGGCGAATACGGGAAACGGAATACCTGCAAATATGCCCAGAAAGCCTATGAAACCAGCATTGTAATGAAGTTTGTCTGCAAACAGCGGAAAAGAGAACGTGAGCGCGAAGAATCCCATTGAGAAGAATGCACTTGAAAGCGAGACAATGACCGGGTCTGAGAATCTTCTATCCACTCAACCCGATTGCAGAGCTAAAATAATCTTTTATAGTGTATATGTTAATGCTAAGATGTGACCAAGATTATTAGTGGAGACTGATAACAAAGTCTCTTCCCTCCCACCTTTCGGCTTCTGGCCAGAAAAATGTGAAATTAATTTCCTTGGATTTCATCATGTAATCCGGTACTTCAACTGTGTAGAAACTGTGGGCAATTGCTTCCGATCTGATGTCCACGGGATTGTCCCACCCATCCGTTCCTG
>JAJZOT010000200.1 GCA_021847855.1 Thermoplasmata archaeon
ATCCTGGACCCTGAAGGCAAAGATTTGAGGTTAAACCGTGAGACCAGGGCATCAAGAAAATTCTCTCTTGGCAATGTACCGGATATTTCCAGTCCGCCTGACAGTATGGATGGAAGATCCTTGGCACTATGGACAGCTATGTCCACATTCCGGTCGAGAACATTCTGGTTCAATTCTGCGACGAAGACACCGGTTCTGTCCATTTCATACAGCGGTGAAACTGAATCTGTGTCACCGGTTGAGGATATCTTCACAATCTCGGTTTGACAGCCAGCATCATCAAGGCGCCGGGCAACCATCTCTGCCTGCTTTACAGCAAGCTTGCTAGGTCTTGTGCCAATCCTAACTGCAGGCATAATTAACGTCAGTGCTATATTACTAAAAAAGATCACTTCAACTGGATCGGAACAGGAATCGAGCCGGAGGAAACGTATTGACCCTAAACACAGGCGTAATGGTAGATAAAGAGGAGGCAAATCGCGTTCTCAGGATTCTATTCAGGAAAGGAGTGGTAAGAAAAGACCTGAAGATAATCTACAACGGTACTGAAGTCATAATACCGGTGAAATCTACGGAATCTCTTGTTCATGCTGATACCGTACAGGCGGACTTTGAGGAGAGGAAAAACCAAATTTCGCCCCGGGATCTTATTTCCTTGGAACTGGAGAAGTTACATGTCAGCACGATCATCCCTGATAACTGGATCAGATTCGGGGACGCGCTTGTCATTAAAGAGAGTATCTGGGAAAATCCAGAAGAAATCTTACTGGAAACCGTTGCGAAGAAAATGGGTCTGAAAACCATATATCTGGACAGAGGCATTAAGAATGGTCACAGAAGGACACCTTCAGTGATAAGGATATACGGTCCCGGCGGCGAAGTGACCCACAGGGAAAATGGTATCATCTACTCATTCGATCCTGAAAAGGTGATGTTTTCTCCAGGCAATGTAAATGCCCGCATCAGCGAGGGGAGACGTGACTACAGTGGCATGATCATACTGGATATGTTCGCAGGAATCGGTTACTTTTCACTTCATATAGCAAAATTTTCCAGGAACAACACGGTGTTCTCGTGTGAAATAAATCCGGATTCTTACCACTTTCTTAAAAGGAACATTGATCTGAACTCATTGCAGGGGTCAATGATTCCACTGCTTGGGGATTGCCGTAATGTGGCCCCCGCGATCAGGGCTGATTACATCCTCATGGGGCATTTCCAGTGTCTTGACTATCTTGTTACTGCATTTCTGAGGTCAAAAATTGGGACGATAATAAATTTTCACGTCCTTGTACCTACAGACAGACTTGGGCAATATCACTTTGAAATCCAGTCTCGTGCGCGTTCACTGGGCTGCATACTTGACTTTATGGATCAGTATATCGTCAAGTCTTTCGGTCCTCATATATGGCATATTTCGGTTAGAATGATAGTATCAAATCTGCTTATGTGAATCTCAAAACGTCAATCCGAAAATTCTCTAAGAAATAAAGGCCGGAAATCAAAGTTTTGGTGATTTTAAGCATCATGGAGACGACAACTCAGTCAGGAGAAATCACAACCTGAGGTTAATGTAACTGTAATCTATGTTCCTTATCGAATATGCAACAACCCTCGAATCACTCCTTTCGACTTCTTCAATTCCGGTGATGGCCTCCATTGTTTTCAGGTAATCCACTCTTGATTTGTTTACGGTTATCAGCACAAAGTCAATGTCGCCAAGAATAAAGTAAATGGCAACAACGTTTGGCAGTTTTTTTAGTTTATCCCCGATTTTTGCCGCATAATTCTTTCCGTAATTGGTCTTTATGAACGTTATAGTTACGAAATCATACCCAAGCTTTTCATAATCAAGAATGGCAATAGTCTTCTTGATGTAACCGGCTTTCTTCAGCTCCTTTATTCTCTTGCTGATTGCTGAAGGAGAAAATATCCCGACTCTTTGCCCGATCTCACTCAGCGGTAAATCTGCCTCATCCTTCAGTACATTCAATATTTTTAGATCATAATCATCTAACATGATTCTCTAATTCACATAATAATAGAAAATTTTTTCTATAACACGTCATTTTGAAGTAAATTCTTCTTCTAATTCCTGTTGACCTGAAAATTTATAACATTTATTTCGTATTATTTCCAGGATAAAATGGCTGTTGAATTCATCCATGCGCCGGCATCTGAAACCATTCAGAACATAAAGAGCGGTTACTTGACACCATCAGAAATAATTGAGGCGCTGATTCACAGGATTGAACGACTTGACGTTGGGCTTGGTGCATATTCAGCATTGAATCACAATATTTTGGAAGAGGCAAGGGAACTCGAATCAGGATTGAATTCCGGCAATATGATAGGCCAACTTTCAGGATTGCCAATAGCAGTCAAGGATATTTTCGACACAAAGGGTATTCCCACCTCCTATGGTTCAAAAATATTCTCAGCGCACATTCCGGAAAAGGATGCAATCGCCGTTAAGAATATTAAGAAGAACGGGGGCTTGATAATAGGTAAGACCACAACACATGAATTCGCTCTTTCCATCATAACCCCTGAATGCCGGAATCCCTGGGACACTGATCGGATTGCAGGAGGTTCTAGTGGGGGCTCAGCTGCTGCGGTCGCCGCCGGACTGGCAATTTGCGCATTGGGAACGGACACAGGAGGTTCCATAAGGATTCCGGCCAGCATGTGTGGTGTAACGGGGATGAAGCCAACATACGGCGCTATCGATACATCTGGCGTATTCCCGGAAGCACCTTCCCTGGACCATGTTGGGATAATCTGCAGGTATGCTTCGGATCTCCCGGTACTACTGGAGGCGACAGGTATGAAAATACGACAGCCAGGCATAATGCGGGGGAAAAAGCCCAAAGCAGGAATACTCTCCGGTTTTCTTGAGAGGTGCAAAATCCCGGTAAAGAACAAATTTCTGAGTCAGATAGATCGAATAGTTTCCGAAAACATCTGCGAGATTGGAGAAATACAATTGAACGATCTGGAGGTTTTTCAGGAGGCACTTAACGTGATTGATGAGGCGGAGAGTTCGTACATTCACAGAACGCTTTTTCCGGCTAACAGGGATAAATACATGGGAATTTCGGCCGAACAGATTGAATCCGGGACTCTACGGAAAGCTCATGAATACTTGTGGGCGAAATCAAAGCAGGCGGAATTAAAAAATTATCTCAAACAGATTTTTAGGAATTTTGATTTTCTGATGCTTCCCACACAACCTGATTCCGCACCGAGTTACAGCGATGCAATGGCGATGAAGGGGAAGGAACTGGGCAGATATCTTGAATTCACGGATCTGTTCAACATGTCAGGCAATCCCGCAATATCCATTCCTTGTGGTTTCATAAGCGACATGCCTGTAGGCTTACAGATCGTCGGAAAAGTGCATCATGACGCTGAAGTTATCGATATAGCATCCTCTTTCCAGAACGTAACTTACTGGCATAAAATGTATAACTGCAGGTTCAAATGATATAATTGATTGATCTCCAAAGTGATACAGCACTCGATCTCATCCAATTGACTAATATCGACATTAATTTTTGCGTTACGTATGTACTTGACACAAAAAATGCGTGAAACCAAGTACATGGAGAAATTCATGAGAGGGATTATATATCTAATATCTTTGATCTTCAATTAATGAAAGAAAAAGATGGACTAACGAAGTCCGTTCACACTTTAAAGAAGGGGGAAGTTGGAATTTTACAGGGTGTCTTCCAATCCTTCTCTTTTGTCGGGCCGGCTGCTGATGTTGCTATACTTCTGCTGGGAACGGTGTATTTTGCGGGAATTTCCACTCCAATTGCCATTATAATTGCATGGCTGATTTATGGTCTCTGGATGATCACACCGTATGAGTTCTCAAAGTATAAATCGAACGCCGGAAGCTATTATGCGTATTCAGCGAGTTCCACAAAGGACGGAATGCTGGGTCCTCTGGCGTTATTTTCCTGGATGGGCGAAAATTTCAGCGGTCAGTCTTTTGGCATACTCGGACTGGCGGCGTTTCTCTTCGCAATTTCTACGACAATTTCCAGCATACCCTATATCTGGATACTTTTTGCCATAATAATCGCCGTATATATGTTCGTGGTACCCTATCTAGGCATAAAGATATCACTGAACTACGTTGCAATCACAGGCATACTTGAGCTTGTTGTACTGGTCGTAGGAGCCGCAATCATAATAATAATGGCCGGACCGGCAAACTCCATCACGCCGTTCACAATCCCTGCCGGCACAGTCAGCGCTGTGTTCTTTGGAATAGTTTTCTCAATAGTCGATTTCACCGGACTCGGAACAGTCACGACGGTCTCTGAGGAAATAAAGAATCCGAGAAAGCAGATCAAGAAAGCACTGGTAAT
>JAJZOT010000201.1 GCA_021847855.1 Thermoplasmata archaeon
TCCAGGTTTTTCGGGCATTTACATTTGTATCTTGTTTCATACCCTCCCTCAATGTATCTGGTGGAAATCTCCGCTTCGAGTAAACTGATTGGATCTCTTGAGAGAAAAGCCTCTACTGATCTGATGCTGGAGGATCTGTATCCTTCTATTTCCCTGTTAACTGACATTACTTCATTATCAAGTAATTCTGTAAGTTTCTTCTCATATTCCTCAAGGGTTGACTTCACGAAGCTTGAGATAGCTTCGCCGTAGATCTTGAAAGTCTCTATCTTCTCATCCTTTTCATATGAATGCAGAACCGCATCTACATCTTCAGAAATTCGGCGTTCCCTTGCGACTCGTTCATTAAGTCTCCTCTTAAGTTCGTCAATTTTGGTAATGGAATCTCTCAGACGATCATAATTGAGGACGGCCTCAACAAGATCTACCAGAACACGCCGAACGAGACTCGCCCCATCTGCTACTTTGTTTGTCTCCATTTCGATGCTTTACGGTTAACCGATTTCCTCTTAAAGTATTTTGCACCTGAAATGCGGTAAATATATATGTTCTGTCTCATCGTATAAGTGATCACTTGCAGGCACAGAAAGACGATTCGGATGAAAGTTACAGTGTGGTCACGGAACGACTGCATATCGACATAAAGACGGCAATGTCCCTGGCGAAGGCGAGTCCAGTCTACCACGAAACCTTGAGAAAAGATTTGATCGAATCCGAAGACCAGGATGTGAAGAACTTCGTCGGACTCATTTCAAATAGGAAGCCATTGTCTCCAAGGAATCTCCTGATGATAGCTTCCGGTGAAATCGCATTCTCCACGATTCTCACTTTTCTCGGCATAGTGATAATGATACCGGCATTTTTCGCGTACGCTAATCCAAAAATAATTTTCAAATATTTCTACACTGCTGGGAACTCTTTATTGCCAAATCCGCTTGTTTCTGCCCTTATAGTTATAGTGAACTTCGTAATTTCCGTGACAATGCTTTTATCCGCTTTTCAGCTCCTGAGGCTTGCCTCTGAGACCCTCAAGGAGGGTGGGCTGATGGCATCAGGTGCAAATTGAAAACGTCAAGTGACTTTATCAGGTTCTCTGTTATCTTTTTCAAATTCATTTCTATTTTAATAGGGCTGCTGTTTATATCTATTTCCCTCGTAATCCTGTTCGAATCAATTGTTCATTATCGCAATCCCTTGGACTTGAATTTCAACGGGTCCGTGGAGATGTTATCGGCGGTAGGTGCGCTGATCTCCGGAATCACACTTGTTTCCATATTTCCGGAATCCATGAGAGCCAAGTTCACCAGACCCTCTTCTAAGGCTCCTGCTAACCCAACGTATGGATTTGTAACCCTGCTATCTGTGGGCATTGGCGCAACTATCGGGTCACCGCTCTTCATCATTCTTCCGGTTAACATAATTCAGTATGCAATGGTGTCACTTATATCGCTCACAATAGCTGGCACACTCTCTTACCTGATTGCGAGAATTTACTCCTACATGTTTGTTTACACGAGGGCGAATAAGCTTGACGCAGTCGGCGGACCCGGATTCGTTAAAATTACTACAAGGGACAGGTCTGTCAGGTATTTCATTGCCCGCTTCTCAATGTGGATTGCCAACACAGCTCTTGCAGCATTCTCGGCAATATTCCTTTTCACCTTCACATTTCAGGATTTCCCCGAAATCCTCTCAGTATACGGTATTAATGGCAGCTCAGTGTACTTCTTCGAAGGAACAGTATTGTTGCTCTTCATAATTTGGTTCATTGTAAACGCCTTCTTTGAAAGAAAATACCTGAAAACCATCGGTTACGCACAGATAGTCCTCCTTGGAATCATAATACTGCTGATAATAGTTCAAGGACTGTTTCTGGGCTTTGCCGGTTCCTGGAATTTCAGTGGTTTCCTGAGTTACAGGGGTAGCAACATATGGCTTGACGTTATTGAGAATACGGGATATCTTTTCATATTATTCTTCGGCTTCCAGGAAATACAGTCACTGGGTCGCGAAAGTCTTGAAACTTCGTCGATACCTCTGATTTCCAGAATGTTCAAATTGAGCCCTATTCCCAAGGAGAAATATTTTCCCATGGCGATGATGCTCACAGTGCTAATTTCACTGATCCTGATGATATTCGATGCCCTCACCATCTATGCAGTGCACCCATCTCTCGGTGCGCTACAATCTTCCAATATCCCCGCGCTGTACATAGTTAAATATTACATTAGCCCAAGATTCCAGATCGTTACAATGACGGCGTTTCTGCTTGCTACTGTAACAACTTTTGTACCTGCTTTCATAGCTGCATCCAGGCACCTGAGGGCATTGTCGGAGGATGGTTTCTTCCCCAGATCTGTAAAGAGTTTTTCATGGATTTTTACGGTTATGCTCATAATTTTATTATCACTCACAAATCCCGGTTTCCTGGTGAACATTACTGACTTCATGGTGCTGATTGCCCTGGGAATAATATGTTTGTCAGCTTTCTGGCTGAGAAAGGTCACTGGCAAAGTACCCAGAAGTATTGTGGCAACTTCACTTATCGCCGGAATTGGCGCATTCATAATTGATATCTCGGTCTATCCGGTCAGTCAGCTTGTGGTTCTGCTGGGAGTGGTTGCTGTGATTCTAAGTTTCCTGATGTACGATGCCATTTCGCTGGGAACCGTCGGCCTTCAGCTATTCGTGATCTTTTTTGATCTGTTGGGTTTCCTCTTTCTGTCTTATTTTCCATCTGACATTGCATTCAGATATCCGGCTATTTTTGGTCCACTCTCTCACAGGATAATATTTCCAGACACAGATCTGAGGGAAATAATCCTGTTCAGCGCGATAACTATCTTCATAAATGTGCTGATGGATGTATTCGTGATAAAGAGGACGGATTATTTCATCACTAAAAAATAATCTACTCTGTACCGGGTGGCCAATTTGACCTCGCTGCGCGGCTTCGTTCCTTCTCAGCCTCTTTCAATGCAAGTTTAACAGCTTCTTCTGGAGTTTCCGCATACAGCAGTTTTCCGTCATCAATCTTTAGATGGTCAATTTCAAGTTCTCCGAGAACAATTACTGATTTTCCCTCTGAAAGTGCAAAAGCAGCCTCTGAAAGAGTGCCGGTTGCACCGTCAATAGCAATCACGGCCTCTGAGGCCCTGATAATGATAAAGTTTCGGATATATCCAAGTCCGGTTGGAATCCTTACTGTCAGAAATTCATTGCCTGAGGTGGGATCCATTCCAGGCAGAATACCAACAACCACGCCGCCTGCTTCCTTTACCCCTCGGGAAACCCATTCCATAACCCCGGTCAAACCGCCGCATATTACGGTTGCATGGCTGTCTGCCAGGAGCCGGCCAAGTTCAATAGACATCTCCATGTATTTTGCTTCTGCACGGCTCCCACCGATTACACCAATGTTGAACATCTGAAGAGACCTATGCAATACCACTAGGAGAGCTTTTGCTTTACCTGTGTAAAGTCAGCACTTTCAGCGTGAATTTTCCGATTCTCCCATCCTTTACCGTGTGTTCCACATTGTTGGCTCGGGCCCACGAGTCAAGATCCGCAAATCCCTTCGCAGAAATAGCGTTATTGATCTCTGTTTCATGATCTGCAATCCTCACGGTCTCGTTATCAAGAAACGTTGCCATCCAGAGATCCATTACCCTTGAGAGTTCCTCAAGCGGTTCCTTGGAATCTTCTATTCTTATATCCATGTAGATGTCAGTTCCTTCCTCGAATGTTTCCTTCTCTGATACGACGAGTATGCTTGCACTCTGTTTTCCTCTTTTATCTCCTCCGGCTTTTTCTGCAACCTTGAGAGCCGAAAGGATTCGCCACTCCAGTTTCTCACTCCCCGTCATAGCCTCCGCCATTGATTCCAGCACCATGGGCCCAGCAAGTATATTTCCCTGAACGGAAAAGTGGTCTCCAAGAATATGGCCAGCAAAATCATGGCACCCGGATCCGGTGAAAGCAAAGGGTTCTCCATGTGAATCTACGGCAGCAACCTGTCTTTTGTCCTTTAGAGTATCCTTTCCGGTGAGTATTTCTATGGTTTTTTGGGAATCGTTGGTTTCTAGAAGTTTCAGTCCTTCCGGACCGTAGGAATAATTTGCATAGGACTGTGTCGCAATGCATCCAACTCCTGCCTTAGCCCATGGTACAATTGAACCTACTGAAAGAAATCGACTCGCAACACCGACTCCCCACTTCTTTTCTTCGGGATCGTAGGCAACCACTGAAAATGTCATTATGCAGGAGAAATTCATGTGTGATTAAATCTTTGCTATCTGGCTAATTTCCTGCAGTTATTCCGGTGGGAAAAAGATCATAAAAATAATTAGGAGTCTGGCATAGTCCATGATAAT
>JAJZOT010000202.1 GCA_021847855.1 Thermoplasmata archaeon
GATCCATTTTTTTTAACAAATAAAATCTTATCGACCAGGATATAAGCAATCAGGAGAACAGTCAAGATCCAGGTCAGACCAATTGTGAAAAGATTGAAAAATGGTTTAGCATATGATGGCGTATTATTGACAAGATATGATAAGGTCTCTCCAAGGTCCTGAAAGGCATAGAATGAAATAGCAAGACTAGTGAAAATGCCGATTAAGGCAAGAAAAATCGCGGCTTTCGTAACGTATGACGATCCGGCCGGTTTTATCTCGGTTTTCTGCTCTTCAATTTCCAATAGGTCATCACATCTTACAGAAGTGATATATTGAGCCGGTTATTCAGTTTGCCCTTTACAAGTGTGGTTTTGATCTCTATTGTGCCAACCTCTGATGTGTTTTTGACCTGCGTGCCCATATCAGGAAATTCAGGCAAATCTGAAATTTTTGTGAGCTTTACCTTCTCAAAATCAGGAACCTTTCCCTTGGATATCTTCATCAATTCAGGTGTTTTTGAAAATTCCTCTCTGGTCACAAATCTCTGCTGAACTGGGACTGCGGATGAGACTACACCTTTTGCCTTTTCAAGTATATCATTTACGATCTCATTTGTCAGGTTCTCTATATATATGTCGATCCACGCCGAATCATCATATGTTTGATTAATCCTGCATGCCGATCCATAATCCCTATACGCAACTCCCTGAAGAATGAAAAGCGCAGTTCTGAACTTCATATGCTGGAATCTGACTTTCCAGTCCACTAACTGTTTAACCTCCTTCCCTATAATATCGACTGGATAGGTGTCAAGTGACATCAAGTGAATGGATTCACCGTCATACCATGTATCAACGATGATGTAATTTTTACCGTCAATCATCACATTTCCCTTGTCATTCGGCTGTCCATCGCCAGTAGGGACAAATATGGATTTATCCACGACCAGATCTGTGAATTCCACTTTGGTAGCCCTGCCGACGCCCTCAGTGGCATAGGGATCAGCCAGGTAAAGTCTTTCAGTTTGCATCCTATCCATATCACCTGTTTTTTTAAAACTGTTTCTTTTTTGCCTAACATAAAGTTTTATTAGGGTTGGCATTCCGTTGCCGATGGACCTCAATTTTCTCTATGGGCTCAAGCGTGAGGGCATAAAGATGGATCTTGAGGTGATGAGAAATTTTGCACCCATGGTTGGAAATCCGCAGGACAATTTTTCATCCTTCCACATAGCGGGCACAAACGGTAAAGGATCTACATCAGCGTTCATTTACAACATTCTTATGGAACGTTTCCACACGGGATTATACACGTCGCCACATCTGGTAAAATTCAACGAAAGGATTGTCGTGGACCGTAATTTCATATTGGACACAGAAATTGAAGAGTTTATGGATCGCTATACGGAAAAAATTCTAAATTTGCAGAAAATAAACAGGAATCCAACATTTTTTGAAACAACAACAATGCTTGCATTTGACTATTTCTCCAGGAATAAGGTCTCATATGCATCGGTAGAGGTGGGACTGGGAGGAAGGCTGGATTCCACAAACATCATTACGCCGCTAGTTTCGACTATCTGCAATATTGGATATGAACACTTTGACAGGTTAGGATGCTCCCTGGACTCGATTGCGTTCGAGAAGGGAGGCATAGTGAAGCCCGGGATTCCATTTGTGCTTGCAGATGACAAACCTGAAGTCGTGTCTACTTTAAAGAGGATATCTGATATCAGGACAGCAAAGATGCACAGGGTTTCAGAGGAATGCAGAATAACATCTCTGAGGCAGGGCGAGGGAGGCCTTGAATTCATCGCCAGTACGGAAAATCAGAAGTATGATATTGAAACCAGAATGCTTGGTGATTACCAGGTCAAAAACATCCTTGCAGCCCTTCTGACATTGGAGATTGCTGATCTTCCCGGGATATCAAGAAAGGAGATTGAACGCGGAATAAGAAAAACAGTATGGCCGGCAAGGATGGAGATACTTTCCCATGAGCCTTTCATTCTGCTGGATTGCGCGCACAACCCTCCTGCGGCCAGGGCGCTTGTGAATTCCTACAGGAAAATATTCACTGAAAAGATACCTGTTGTTATGGGAATGCTATCAGACAAGGACTGGTACTCATTTGCAAGAACAATCAGTGAAATATCTGACAGCGTCATCTTCACAACCCCGGATGAGCCGGAAAGAGCTCTTTCGCCCGATATACTTGTAAAATACTGTGGCTCCTTTTTCAGCAAAGTAAAGGTAATACCTGATCCTGCAGAAGCATATGAATACGCAAAATCGAATTTCAGCAGGTTTCTTGTAACAGGCTCTATCTATTTAGTTGGCAGAATCAAGGAAATTGAAGGTTCAAACCTGATGCCTTATATTCTGAATTAATTATTCATTTACCATATCATAAAAAAACTTTTTAGTACTTCCAGACCCTAACGAGATTCTGCTGATTTAGATGGCAAATCCTTTTTTTAAATATTTAGAAAATAACCAGCCAGGTGATTTCAGGCTGGATGTTTTGTCAAGTTCATTCATTCCTGACTCGTTCCCGCATCGATCTGAGCAGATAGACCAGATGGTGAAGGCACTCAGCAGCGTAATGAGGAATAACAGGCCATCAAACCTGCTGCTTTATGGGAAGAGCGGAACCGGTAAGACATCGGTTGCAAGAAAGGTGTCTGAAATGCTTACAGAGGCGTACGCCGAAAGCGTCAGGGTAATTTACCTGAACTGCCAGATAAATGATTCCACATATTCTGTGCTTGTAAATATGACCAACTCGATCCTACCGGATGAGAAGGAGAAAATACCACTCTCGGGATGGACGCTTGAAAGGGTTTATGCCTTCCTTCTGAGCACTCTTAAGGGAATGAATGGGTACGTTATCCTCATGCTCGATGAGATTGACAAGCTTGTTCAGAAGAATGGCGGTGACTCACTTTACTCCCTGCTCAGACTATCCGACGAGTCAATATCATGTAAGACATCACTGATAGGCATAACCAATTACACCTCATTCGTTGAAATGCTTGATGCTCGTGTCAGGAGCAGACTCAACCAGGAAAGTATAATATTCCCTTCATACAATGCCTCCCAGCTGAGGGATATATTGCAGGAAAGGATCTCACTTGCATCCCTCAGTTCATATGTTGATGAATCTGCGGTAAGCCTTTGCGCTGCAATCGGGGCAAGGGAGCATGGCGATGCCCGAAAAGCAATAGATCTGATGCGCATTGCAGTCGAGATCGGAATCAGGGAAAAGATAGCCAGGATAAACGAGGATCATATCTACCAGGCAAGGGATAGATACGAAAGAAATATCCTGAAGGAATCTGTAAGCGGATTACCGCTTCATTCCAAGATTTTGCTGCTCAGCGCCGAAATCACCCAGGAAAGCGAGCAGAACCAGATGATCACAGGAGAAATCTTTGACAATTACAAGAAAATATGTGATGAATTAAATATACCAAGCCTCACATCAAGGCGTATAAGTGATCTCCTTTCGGACCTGGATGATATCGGCCTGATTATTTCAACTACAAAGAGCCTCGGCAGATATGGACGGACCAGGCTCATCAGGGTACCGGACAACGATGGAAGCATAAAACGATATCTGCTTGAAGATGAAATTCTGGGCACATTTAAGGGTATCAAAATGGGCAAACAGCACAGGCTCAAGATGGATCTTGACGAAGTAACTGGACAGGGTCTTACAGGTGAAAAGGATAATTATGCTGACGATATCCTCTCATCAAGGCCCGAAGACGAAGATCATGCATAGATTGCGCACAGATCATCTGCAATAGGAGTCAGTTTAAGATTCTTTTCCCTTGAAAAGTCAACTGGGGCCTGTGTCCAGTCATAGTTATCAACGAGTATGAGAAATTTACTTGAAAGGTGAGTAGAAACAGTATTGAGCTCAAAGGTCACATGCTCATAAGTATGCTCGGAGTCATGCATGAATATATCTATCGGGCCAAGTCGAATTATTTCAGATGGTAAAGTCTTCTTGCTGTCACCGGTGATGAGCCTCCAGCTATTTTTTAATTCCTCCGGAACGACAAAACCGACCGGCTCAACCTTTTCTGCATCTCCATACTTGACGCCCAGGTCAAAACTGGTCAGTTTACCACCAGTTTGCTTCAATGCTGTCAGGAAAGCATAACTTGTAGTTCCAGGCCCCACTCCCGTTTCAACTACATTCCTTGCTTTCAGATTGACTGAAATTGAATATATGAATCTCAACTCATCAGGTGAGACCTGCCAGAAATTCCTGCCTGATATTTTACTCTCAGTATACTTTAGTATCGAATCCGCTTCGGAAACTGCCCTGGTGAAAGCACCCTCTTCTATACCAAGGGCC
>JAJZOT010000203.1 GCA_021847855.1 Thermoplasmata archaeon
TTCATTTCTGGGGCAAAATAGCTTAATGATACAACAATTATTCTCTCATTGGAAAGGAATTCACTCGGATTTCGGATGATAGTTTCAAGATCCAGGGAAAGCACGTGATTTGCTTGATACCTGTTTACATAGTCGCTTACAATGTCCCGGTAGAATTTGTCTCTCACTGGATGTAATAGTGGACATAAGTTCAAAATATTTGTGCAAGAACAGAGAGTATTTTGCGCGTTAACGTACCTTGAATAGAGAGAAGTATCTTCATTGGATTCGTAATTTTTATGTTGCAAGTCCTTTCCTTGTGGACGGAATACCTGGCGGGTGTCACTCAAAGTGCATTTGTTAGAGATCTGAACAAGACTTCCCTGAAATTGAAGATTTTAAATGCAATATCGGTATAACTAAGAATGAAGTTCGCACAGAGAGATTATGTGGGAAAGGATGTTAACATAGATAAGCTTGAAGGACTTATTGAGGAATTTTTCAGAGAAGAAGGATTCAAAATCCAGTCGTCCAAACATCCGAACGGATATCTGATACAGGCAAAAAAGGGAGGGATTTTCCGAACACTGCTTGCAGCAAAAAGGGCATACACAATAATAATCGAGGGTCAATCGTCCAATTTCAAAGTTAAGATCGGAGTAGGGGAATGGCTCAAGGATCTCGGCATTGCTGCGCTCGAGACGTTTTTCCTGACACCGCTACTGGCTTTTATAGAAATCCCTGAGGCGCTGTGGTCCTATGAGATAGAACATCACCTCTGGCATTACATCGAAACCCAGGTAGAGCTCGGTATCCAGTAATTCCCCATCCCTGACGGGAGAGTTCCTACGGATTTCCTTCCTGAAAAAGCACGACATATCACTGCCTCCAGCAACATCCCATATTTTACCAAAACCCTTGAAAGAAGACGAAGCAAAGGTGATCGGTTCCAGTCAATTCAGTATACTGTCACAGTTTGCAATGGGAGAAGAAAGGCAGCCCATTATTCCAGGAGTAGAAATGTGAAACAATCAGATCGGATACTCCACAGTAACTGAACAATCGGAACTAATCTCCCATGAAGTCTCTGCTGGAACAGACATATTAGTATTGAACATGGAAAAAACACGTACAGCAGACAAGGAGGAGAAGAACTGTGTTACCTTGGGCCATAAGTCATGAGTAGGGGGTTCACTGTCGTAGAAAACGGCAGATTATAAGAAGTGGTGTCAAGAAGATGGACATTTACATAAGGATGCAGAATTAACATTGTATAGAAAAGGATTTCAATTCAAATCACAATTACTCCCAATCACAGGAGTTAGGTCCCTTGGGGGGATTATATGAATGTAGACGGTAGAAAGGCTAGAATTATTCTTATTGGAGGGATACCAGGAGTAGGAAAATCAAGTATTTCTGGATATTTAGCCAGAAATCTGGGCATAGATATAGTCCTGTCTGGCGACTATCTCAGGGAATTCGTAAGACCTCTGTGTTCTCCGGAGCACAATGGCCTGCTCAACATGAGCGTCTACGAATCCTGGAAATTTTTTGGAGATGAGACGAAAAAAAACATAGAGAAAGGATTCCTCGCGCAGGGAGAGTTACTCAACAGAGGACTGAACGCCGTACTTAATAGAGCTGTGGAGAATGGCGAGCCCATGATAGTGGAGACCCTGTATTTCATACCTGGCCAAATTGAACAAAAAATTCTACATAAAATTATGCCACTTTACCTCTATATCTCTGACAAGGATTTGAATTCACAGAGGCTGTTGGAAAGACAGCAATATACTCACTTCAAGTCTTCTGGCCAGAGACTATCAGATCAACTGTCCAGATACCGTGTCATGATGGAATATTCACTGTCTGAATCAAAAAAATACGGTATCCCGGTATTTGACAACATAAATTACAATGACACGAGAGAACATATACTGGAATACATTAGATCAAAGGACTGATTTAAAGTGTCTGAATCGAAAGAAGTGGGGCAGCTTATAGAACGAAGACTCCGAGACAAGGGTATTTTCCATCCAATCGTGGAACACCGGAGTGAACTGGAAGAAGGAAGAATAACTTCCGGTTATGGGTATCCCATTATCGGCCTCGAAAAGTTTCTTGGTTATTTTGACAAGTCAGTGAATATTGCCAATTTCCCATCTATTTCCATGCTTACAGATTTCAGCCATTCTACTGCATTTTGCAAATATGTAAAGGAAGGTGGACAGGATTCTGTCATTCTGGATGGAAAAGTTGAAAGAGGCTATTCCGAAAAGGCAGTCCGTGCACTGGAATTCTTTAAGGATCTGGGAGAGATAACCGGATCCTTCAAATTCTATATAGAACGCAAGAAAAGATATAGTGAAGCAAAGGGTCTTGGAGAGTCTGCTGCGGTAGCTGCTGCAACGGCTAGGGCGCTGGTATCGAATGTGTTTGGAGAAGAGGGCCTTAAAGATATATCTCTTACCTCGAGATTTGCAAGACTGGTATCAGGTTCCGGTACACGCTCTGTTTCCGGAGCAATTTCATTATGGCTTTCTTATCCGTATATTATGGAGAACCACAGTTTCGGAATGAGAGTTGCAGAACCTGGAAACAAGATTCACTTCGGGGCATTCCCGTTACAGTCGAAATGGGTAACCGACAATGCCCATCGCGTGGCCGAATCGTCAGAATTCTATGGTAGGTGGATTTCTGCAAAATTCCAGGAAATCATTTCAGAATTAGACAATGATTTCGACCTGGAGTACCTTATGAAACGTGCTCAGCAGGAAATGTTCACACTCAACTCGATAATCATGTCGAGAGGATTTTTCATTCAGACAACACAGAGCCTTCCGATAATCAACGATCTCAAAATATTTCAGGAAAAGAACGCGGGCATCTACTTTACTGCCGACACCGGCCCAAGCATAGTTGTCATGTCCCAAGACAGAAAGCTGATACAGCAGTTTGTGGAAGGCAGGCAGGAAGAATTCATCTGGGGTTCCATACCGGAAAGAGATCCCCCTGAAGACGAGTCCGTAAAAAAGAGAGCCCTGGAATATTTTAGGCTGAAATAGTTTACAACCGGCTGGATACTGGCCAATTTTTGAACACGATGTAGATTCGATAATCCGTTCAGAAATCTTCTATACGGGATGCCAGGTAGCTGCTCACCCCGAAGAGCACTGCTGCCCCTATTCCCATCAGTATTATGTCAAGAGCCACACTGGAAGCATCGTTGAATATCAATATTGAATTCAGGGCATTGATGAAATAAGTCAGAGGAAGGAACGAAGAGATAGTGAGCAGAAATGGCGGCATAAACGAAGTGGGGAAAAACACTCCGGAAAGGAAAAGCATAGGAAAGAAGATTAAATTCCCGATTATACTAGCCGTTTCCTCGTTTTTAGTTGCAATTCCGGCTATAAGGCCCAGGGAAATGAATATGAGCATACCGAAAAATATTGTAATAGCAGCAACAATCACGTTGACAGGGGACAGTGAAATTTTTATGCCGAAAAATAGAAGGCCAACAACGTACAGTATGAGGTCAGAGATTAGCGTAATAACATAGAAAAAGAGTGTTGAGGAAGCCAACCACTCACTCTTCGTTAAGCCGGAAAATGAAAGTTGCCTGAAAATTTTCTTCTGCCTGTAGTTAGGCACCTGATAAATGGTTGTAAAAACTCCGTTCAGCATTGTGAATCCAATCAGACCAGGAAGATAATAGTCGACTGGTTTTGGAATGGTTGCTGAAATTGGAAGACTGTCAATGTTCACTTTCACAGACTGGCTGTTGGAGCCTCCATAATACTGGAGGAGTATATTGTTTATCAGAAGATTGACCGATGAAGAATACTGGCTGGACGGATTGTGGTAATACCGAATGAAAATTGAATTATTATGATAATTAGCCGTAAAGTTAGCCGGTATAACTATACCCTGATCAATTGACATATGGGATGCAGCCGAAGATATGTTCTCGTTATTCCCGATTATCTTGATACTGAAAAGATCTGTATGGTTAAGCACGTTGACTAGGCCCCAAGACTGTTGCCCTGGATCAAGATTCTGGACGATTAAGTTAGTTTTATTGGATGTCGTGCCTCCGAAAATAGAGCCGAAGATAAGCATGAGTATCAATGGGAATATTACCACAAAGAAGACCCCGGATTTAGATCTCAGGAATGATATGCTATGCAGCCTGAAGTAACCAAGAATCCTGTTAATTTTCATTGGAATTATCTCCGTTAACCATTCTTATGAACACGTCCTCAAGACTTTCTCTTTTAAGGGTAAGATCTGTAATATTTATTCCCAATTGCCTGAATTTGTCGACCACGCTGAAGAATTGTGCATTCTCGGTAAGGCTGATTGTTA
>JAJZOT010000204.1 GCA_021847855.1 Thermoplasmata archaeon
CCGTTAAGATAGTGAAACCTGACATTGAGGATACGTACTGGGTCAGGATGATAGGCAGGGGATACCCGCCTCCGGGCCCAAGATTCCGGTGGTGCACACCAAAGATCAAGATCAAGCCTTCCCGTAAATTGCATAATGACAGTGGACTGTTTATAACAGGCATGAGACTCGGTGAAAGCCAGCAGCGGGACATCAGGCTGAAAAATTCATGCCTTGCGGGCGGTGCCAATGAATGTGGAAGTGATATCTGGATGTCACAGAATGGCATAGACGTGGCGGCCCCCATCATACACTGGAGTGCAGAGGAAGTCTGGTACTTCCTCATGATACCAGCGAAAAAAGTGGTTCCGGAAGTGCAATACGTCGTGGACCTTTACGGAAACACTGCTATGAGATTTGGATGCTGGATGTGCACGGTGGTAATGAAGGACAAGACAATGATGGCTCTGGCAAAATCCGGGGACTACAAGGTTCAAAAGCTACTTGAATTTAGGGAATGGATAGTGGAAGAGAGCAAGAAGCCTGAGAACAGATACTTCAGGAAAGACTGGAAGAAGGGGAGGCTCCACATCGCATTTAGGAGGAGAGTCCTGAGGAAGCTATTGCTGCTTCGCGATAAACTTGATTTGCCTTTAATATCGGAATGCGAACTAATTGAAATACAGATGCTGATGAGACTTCGCAAATATAGGGGATATCGTTAACTTATGGTCTTCCCCTCACTTGTTTCGTATATCTTTATCAATAGAATCAGAAATTCCCTTGTTTTTTTATCATTATAATCCAGCGAAAGAAGGGCGGAGATGAATAAGGAATCCCACAACTTTGATCTCGTTCCTTCAAATCTGGGAATATAAACCTCGGTTGCATCGTTTAAGCGGTCAACCTTATAATTTCCATCGAACTCATCCAGTCTTTTAACCTTGAGGTGAGTCTTTTGTCTATTTTCATATTCGCCTAATATAATGTCGAGCGGAGAAGTTTTTTTCCTCTTGGTCTCCCGTATCTTTCGCATACGTCTCTTGATAATTTTAATTACACCTTCCCTTGGCTTAAAGACCTGTTTCTGTGTTTTTGCGAAATGTTCTTCCTGTTTTTCCCTAAATTCCTTGGCTGGAGAGACTTCTTCACTCTTGGTCGATGGAGGAGAGGCAGAGGGTCTTTCAGGCACCTTGCCATTCAAAAAGTTCTCTAAGAAGTTGAAAAGGTGTCTGAATGTATTAGACCCCTCATATAAGCCTTCTCGATCAAGGTTCACAATGCTCTGAAACCCCTTATCCAGATATATTTCCATAAGAGTTTGATGCAGTATAATTGGATTCTCACTGTAAAGTCTTAACTCATCAGCAAAGTATTTTCCAATTGCGACATTATGTACTCTAAAAAGGATACCACGAAATTCATGAGGTTTTAAAGCACCGTTTTGGTGATACAAGTAGGCATTTATCTCTGTATTAATCAGATTTCCTTTGCCATCGTTTACTTCTGCATTAACAGGACCGAATGTGAAAATATAAGGATCCAGTTCCTTCATCTCCTCTTGATTCTGGCCTACGTCCTCGTCCAATGGATATAGGAGAGGCTTGAAAAGTTTGAATTTATTCTTGCTATGATCAATGATCCAGTCAACTGTTATATTAAAAAACACATTAAACTTATAATTTTTCAGCCTTTTCTTTAAATCTAAGTACAGCTTATCATTAGTACCTGGTACCTCGTAGTCAGTTCCATCTTTCAGTTTGACTACTGATCTAACCGGTCCATCGGACAAGTATTCGACAGGAGACATTAATGCTACTTCAAGCGCAATATTATCCAATGTCTGGAGCTTTGATATTTTCTCACGTTCAAGAACGTCTTTGAGGAAAGAGCGAAAGTATTGTTCTTCATCTTTGTTAGATGTATTTGATTTACTGAATATATATGACCTCTCAATTTCTCTATCCAGATTTTCCATAAAGGGAGGCTTGAAGTCACTAAACTGCACCTTAGTGTAGCTACCATTTATATTGCCAGTCTTCACTGATTTTAGCTCAACGTTCCCTATTGACAGTTTTTCCATGGTTTCAGTAGCATTCATTATATCCTCAAAATATGTCAGATTAATGTACGCTATATATTCGGTTTCGTCCCCTTCACGCTTAGTTCTCACAACAAAGCTGTAACAAGCAGAGGCAATTGCAAGCATTCCGATTCCCAATCTGCCAATAACTGGTCTCTTCATCTCTTTTGTTAATGACTCGGCATCAGGACCACCCTCTTCAGGAGAAGGGGTCTTAGAGCTAGCGCCTATGTGTGTGAACATACGATAAATATCGTCAAGTTCTATGCCGGACCCATTATCTTCCACTGAAACCGACTTAATATGATGTTCACTTGTGTTCTCTTTCTGAAATTTAAAGTTCACGGTGACCTCCGTAGCCTCTGCGTCAAAAGCATTACTAACGAGTTCTTTTATCGCGCTCGCCGGAGACCTATAAAGTCCGGAGGAAATATGTTTAATTATTTGTACAGAAACTTGAAGTGTTAGGCGATCAACCCCTTCTTCAACCAATGTGTGATTAATTTCTTCTTTTTTCTCAGGCATAATTTACCCCCCAGATATTGTGTTTACCAAAGTACTCCTTGATTACGTTTAGCACAGTAATCATATATTTTTTCAAATCCACTAACTCGGCTCCAGAAGGAGTACCATGAACAGTTTTGGAAACTTTTTGATACACGTCTGCAAGAGTCTTAAAACTATTCTGAGATACCCAAATCTGATTTGTACTTGTTGAATTCACTCTTGACTCTACACACTTCCGGAGTTTTGTATGGCCTTGGAAAGTTTGCCCAGAAAGGGAGGAAAGAACCACTGTTAGACCAGGGCTCTTAAATTTGTCCGATATTTCAGTTATGGCTACAATGTCGTCTTTAATATGAAGCACTTTCTTTCCAGGAATAAGTTGAAAGATGAAATTCCCGTAATTATCTCTAATAAATAATTCTATTAGAGCCCTTATTGCGACGGCAACTCCGTATGAATAACCCAGAAGATATAAACTTTGAAAGTAATCATAATGCTCTCCAACATCAAAGGGCAGCTTCAGAAATACATCCTTGTAGAAACTTGCATCAATTTTTTCTACATCTTGGACTTTCCCGTCCATGATCAACGGGTTGTTAGGCTGTACAATGGGATTGTACTCATAGTTCCATATGTGTTTCCGTTCACAGACTACAAACACGGAGGGAATAATCCCAGTATGAGGAGGGGAATTAGTTAACTGTACCACTGGGATTTGGTGTGCAGTGGGTTTGTAACACCTTACATTTGAGAACACAGAAACGCCCATCATAAAAAATCCTCCAATCTGATAACTCTTTTGAATCCCTGGCTGTTGATCATTGTTATTCTTCACCCCTCACTTTCCCATCCCTCACTGCGTTCTGGTACATCTCCCTGACCCTGGGAATCGTCCACGCACCGGGACGAAATGTTGTAATAGGAGAATAACCCATAGAATTGACTTGTCTAAAAGCTTCATTATCTGTATGGTAGCCTATTCTCTCCTTTAGCCAATCAAAGTCGTCTTTCGTTTTGCCACCCATAATCTCTCCGCCTTTCTGATTTTTTGCGTTATCCTTATCTGTGTCTTCTTTCACTCCTTCACATTCCCCTTATTCACCTGGTTGAAGTACATCTTCTCCAAATCACTCCCATTCCACGGTTGCCTTCACCTTCTTCTGTTCCTTTGAACCGAGTACCGATGACCGGCGATCCAGTACTCTTCTCCTGGACTCTGTATGTGTTCTTGGTTGCCCATTCAAACTCGAACTCAATCTCCTTCCTGCCCATCTTCTCACTCAGTAAATATTGCATTATTCCTCCGCTGCTAATTTATCGTGCACCAGACAACATGGAGATAGAGGATTTACTCAAAAACTATTTATAAACCTTGTTACGATGCATGCTACGACTTCACATTGCACTGGCTTCTGGAGATAGTACGGCCTTATAAATAGGCTCTTTTTCTCACTTTTATTCTCTTCAGAAGGCAATACATGATGTGCCATCTTTATCGGAGTTATGAACAGCAGAGACGAATCACTCTACCTGCCCGATGACCTTGCAGTGCAGAAGGCAAGGAGGTTCTACAGGAGGCATCTGTGGGAGAATGACCTCAAGCCCGAGTTGATACAGCAGCTCCCTGGCCATACAAGCGTCGGTACGACCATGATCTACATTCAGCCAGATGCTGAAGACACATTTTCTGAGGTAAACGGGAACATGAAAAAACTGGATTTTAATGATTCCCAGGGAAAGGGACTAAAAGAAACGGTCGGGCGCAACCT
>JAJZOT010000205.1 GCA_021847855.1 Thermoplasmata archaeon
AAGTGATTTCTGCTGTTTATGACAGGATTCCTGAAAGGATACAGAGGCTGTTCTTCGTCGATGCTTTCATACCTGGCAAGATACGCACGCCACAGGGTGGTAAAGAAAGCGAGTCTCAGGAAGATGTGAAACAGATGATCGAGGAAAGCGAAAGAAGCGGCGGTGGCTGGAAATATCCCATGACCGAAGCAGTTATGCGTGAAATAGCTTATGACGTGACCGGAGATGACAGGAAATGGTTCCTTTCGAAGATCACTCCATGGCCATTGAAACTTGCTTTTGACCCCATCACCATAACAGAGAAGGTGGACAATGCGAAGAAATCATACATATTCTGCATGAAAGAGGGCGAAGACATCAGTGATAAGGATCGCAAGTACCTGAATCAGTTGGATGGGCAGTACAGGATCATACAATCAGGGCATTACCCTATGATCACGAAACCCGGCGAGGTCGTAGACGCGCTTGTCAACCTTGCCTAATGTTTCCTTAAAGCACTTATGCTTTCCTATTAAGATAGTTTCCCTCCATTCTAGGTATTGTTCATTATGGTCTAGCGAAAATTCTTCAATTCCGCTTTATTTATGGATGAACGAAAATTTATAATGAGGAGGGCAGGTAAGACTCACCATTCAAAGGTGATACATCTGCTTCTGGCCAATACGCAGTACATTACGGGAACGCAGTATTTACCTGAGAAACCGCGCCCATCCTTCCGGTAAACGTTTTCCATACGATACTTTCTCAGCATTGAGAAAATCGGCCAACTCCTGAATTACTTCAACCAACTTGGAAGGTATATCCGGGTTAGATTCATACCCTGGCTCCGCGTAAATGGAATTGACATTAAGCTGGTGTAGATTCTTTTCAAGACTTGCGTCTATTCTGCCAACAAGTCTGTCACCAAAAAGTATGGGCAGAACGTAGGTACCATATTTGCGTTTTTCCACGGGTAAAAATTGTTCAAGGGTGTACTCAAAATTGAACATTGTTTTTGCACGTTCCCTGTTGGAAAGGATGTTGTCAAATGGCGAAATCAACCGTAAATGACCTTCATAAACACCCTTTTCGAGAGACTCCAAAAGCTTGATGTCTTCGCTACGAATGTATGACTTCCTGCCTCGCCTTTCCCCATCTATTTTTACCCTGACAATTTTTGAGCTGTCTTGAAGCTGTTCCAATGTGCTTGAGAGTTGTATGTATCTCCCCCTGACAAAATATCGGTTTATATCATACTCAGATCCGACTCCAAGAGCCTTGAGCGATCTCAGAGCGGTCAGGCTTTCAAGTTCCTGTATGCTTAATTCCTTTTTCTCAGCCCAGCTTGGTAGAAAGGCGTCGGTCAATGACCATAAATTCTGGTTTGCATTATGGCCGGAAACCATCACTTCGCCGCACATGTGAAGGTGGTAGAGAAGTGTGGTAATTTCATTCCCGGAAGACCAGCCATCACTACTTTTAACCTTCTTTCCAATTCCCTTGAACATGCGGGCATCAGCTGGCCCAGATTTGAGAGTGGCCATAACAACCTCCCTAAGGTCTGCATGTCTTTCGAGGAATTCTTTTGCCGGCTTGATATGAGATGCCCATGAATTTCCAAGTGATTCTGGATACCTTTTCATTAAGGAATAAAAGATTGGATAGTCTTCTGTTGAAACAAGAACTGCAGTTGGAGTCCAATGCAAGAATATCTTCCTGTCATTCCACAGCAGCTGTTCCAGATCAGAGATGTCGAATCTGCCCAGGCGACTCCAGATAGAAATCAAGTGTGAAGGAGCAAGGATTGAAACTGGGTCCCACTGTATGTATCCTATGTCCCTGATAAGCGTGATTAGCCGTTGCTTAAAATCGCTGACCGGGTTTCCATCCACCAGATGCTGCTTTGCTATGAAAAGCCGCCGGGCCTCTTCCAAACTGGTTGTTATTGATTCGCTCTCCGTGATTCCATATCACCTCCAGCTATGTATTTCGACATATTATTGTGCGGAAATTAAATTGACCATGCACAAAGGGCTTTATAAAATTATTTTGAAGCTCATAAAATGAATTCAGTTCACAATGCCTCTTCTTTTCATAATCACATAGGCAAGTTTCATTATGCCCGTAGTGAATGATGCTATGAAAAGTCCTTGAAACATAGATTATGCAAAGGGATTGTTTGGGAAAAACGTACTGTTGTATGTATTGTCAAAAAGGATCCAATAAACAGGACCAAAGGCCACAAAAAGCGATATCCGCCAGATGAAGGCTGCCTTGTAATTGAAAACCCAATTTGATCCAAAACCAGCCTTGTCTCTCGTCACGCGCTTTTCGCCCTTTGATTACTAAAGAAATGACGAAGCATAAACCTTTCGAATATTATAAACGACACCCTACAGACTGAGATTAGCTAATATACTGATGTTCATAGAAAAACAATTGTGGTTCCCAGGTTATCGTTAAGTCTCGGTTCCACAAAACGTTTATGAATTACAAGTCCTTATAATTTCAGCTTATTGCAGCTGCTCCAGGAGTTGCAATATACGAATTTCTGATGTTTATGATTATCAGATTAGCATAGTTATTCATGTGAGGGTCTCAAAAATCAATATTTAGGAGACGGAGAGGCAGGAATCGCAAACGAAACGCAGCATAAAAAATGAACATATATGAATGCTTTAAGTTGATCCACAGTTATCAAGATTTAATAGTTGTTGCACGTTTTCGTTCTAACTAGTAGCGGTGGAAAGAATGGCAAAAGTTATTTTAGAGATTGGCGAGACAGAAAAGCATCAGATTGTAGTTAACTGGAGCCTGTTCATGAAACATCTCACCATAGAATTGGACGGTGTAAGGGTTACGGATGAATACCATTATTCACCCGCGCCTAAGAAATTCCATTTTGACGTTGGGAACACCGAAAAACATTTGGTGGAAATTAGCGCAGGAGGATTCTCGCCCATAAGGGTGTCTGTGGATGGTAAAGCAGTTCAAAAGTTTTGAATAAATTTTGATAATACATTTCGAGGCATTCCAAAAGGGGTACCTGAGAGATCTGATCCGATATGGAACCTATTTATCATGCGTTTTAGCTCTCGAAAAAATAAGGTAATTCCGTTAAGCCGGACCTTTTAGGAATTAATGACGCCTTAGACATCATTGAAAAAGCCATAAAATTAAGGAGATACTGTGAGTCTGGCGAGGATCAGACTTCTTTGAACTCTCTGGATTTTCAGGACTTTGTGGATTGAAGTAGAGAGGTGAATCTAGGGGAAACCTGGTTACTGACATCCTCTCCACCCTGAAGGGTTGGAGGTTCCTGATTAACAGAGTGGCGACCCAAAGACCTACCTTAAGTAGTTCCGCCGCCGTAGCACTTTCCACAGGCGTTAATTCGGGAATGTCTTCCCCTACCTTTATAAATCCCATGTTCAGGATGTTTATTGCTGCATTAAGGTCCCGATCAATGATCAGGCCGCATACGTTGCAATGGTATATGCGATCCGATAGTTTCAGATCACGCCTGATGTTCCCGCATTTCGAGCACATCCTCGACGAGGGATCAAACCTGCCTATCTCGATGAGTTCCGCTTCCCTCAACATCAGGAACAGGGCTGCTGTCAGCCAGCCTATTGTGGCGGGTGATATTTTTGATCATTCGTTCCTCACAGCTGCAAACCAACGTGCTTCAGCCGTTGGTAGTTGACAACAAAGCTAAGTATCTCTAAATTGAGAGAACAACTATTTTCAAAGTTGGATTTATGGAGCTCAGTAACCAGCTTGTTTAATTTAACTCTATTAACAGATAGAGAATATATTAAGTTATTATGAAAGGGAGATGCAAACGGACAATCAAAAGGTTCCTAAAAATGTGTCTTCAAACGTTATTTATTGATATTTACAATTATTCCCTAAAATATTTCATACGAGAATTAACTAGGCTTTCTCCCAGAATGCAAGCTAAGAGAAATATATTCTCTTCACCCTTATCAAAAAATCAGTATGTTTCATATATTCCAGAATAATCCCACATTTACATGCGGAGGTTGTCGAGCCAGGTTAAAGGCGATGGATTTAGGGTATGACTTGCTTCTGGAAGCACTTCTGACTGATTTGTCCAACGATTATGACGCCACAATGAGCTATAGAAATGAAGGAAAAATTGAATGAAAATTTTGTCTTTAGGAATTTTCAAAGTATCTTTCTCCCAAATAGTCATTTAGACATTTTTTTGTAAAGATAGTTCAGCAAATTTTAAAAACACCAAAAAGTATGTATAGTTAATACACATAATTATGTGTGGCAACTCAAAGACTCAATGTAACTGTACCTGATGATGTATCTGAAATTCTTAAGAC
>JAJZOT010000206.1 GCA_021847855.1 Thermoplasmata archaeon
AATCTGCTTTAACCTGGAAATCTCATTCAATCTGTTCAGGAACATCTGATAATATACAATGCGCAAAGAGAATATCATACTTTCGATGGAGGCTGACTTTCGAAAACCTTCAAATGCCAATTTAGAAAGGGATAATTTCAAAGCTGTAACCTATTGGAATTTTCCTTAACATTCATTGAAAAAATGAAAAAGGATGTGAAGACTATTTTTTAAAAATTTTATTCAAAATAAAGCATCTTGACTGCATATTGAATCTATGAATGAACATTAATAGAAGTCAAATGTTACGATGAATAAGACGGTGAAATTATTTTATTGAGTATACCTTCCTCCTCATATCGTGCAGATCTGGTCTCTCATGGATTCTGCCATCAGTAATCAGGTTACTAAGGGCATTCTGGATAGTCCTTCTTGAAAGGCCCGTAATGCCTGCTATTCTTCCCTGATCCATAGGTCCGTTTTGCTGTAAAAGAAAAAGTATGAATTTGGATGCAGGCCCACCAGAAGTTTCGTCTGAGCCAGTGCTGATACCGAATGTATCACCGCGAAGGCCAAGCCTCTGGCTGGCCAAGGCAAATGCGCTTGACATAGATATATTTCCAAGGTTTATTTTTGCGCCCAGGCGGATCACAAGTTCAGCCTGTTGCACTTCCTCCGGAGCCTCAAACATCACATCGGAAAGATCAATATTCCTCAATATTTCCTCAACCCAGTCCCACTTGATGTTTCCATTCATGTCATAGATCTCGACCCCTTTCCCGGTTTCTCTACCCTCTATTATAATAACATCCGGATCAAGATCTTTTGCTGCCTGAATCCTTTCAACTGTTTCGTCCAAAGATAACTGGTTTTTAGTATTCTTGCGACCAACCTCCACAAAAAGGTGCATATCGCTAGATCTTGCATAGTCACGTATTTCTAATTTAGTTCCAGTGGGCAAATCGAGAACCCCCTCACTCATTTCTATTGTATCGAAGCCAGCTTGCCTTATCTTTTGAAGTGCCTCTTTTAATCTTCCTTTTGAGAAAGCAATTTCCAGCAGGGTACCACCGTTACTTACACCAAAACCTGATTGTTTATAGTCAGAAATTCTTCGGCCAAGGAATTTTTCGTCGCAAAGAAGGGATAGACCCCAGCCTATTTTGACGGTAGAAACAAATTTGTTGTTCAGGTTCAGCAGTGTCGATGGATCAGTGCCCATTCTATCTATAATCATTGTCTTTCCAATTTCCGTCTTTCCGGTCTCTCCAACCTTTTCCAGGAAAAAATTCATGATATCTATACTGCAAACTAATATACATATATTATGTCTATTAATCAACTTCTTGCACATATATTGCATATAATATACTTAATTTGTGCCTTTGATAAACTAAAGATGTGTGTTATTTATCAGGAAAAGGCAGGAATATGATAGATGAAAAAATGACACAGCTGGAAGAGTTATTAAGAGATGTAAGGGATTCATACGGAAACAAACTGGTGCAGGTAAGCAGCTTTGGTGCTGAGGACATGGTGATCTCTCATGCGGCCTGGATTAATTCAATTCAGATTCCAATAATATCCATGGATACTGGAAGGTTGCATGAGGAGACTCACAATTTTATACAGCGTGTTGGATCCATTTATGGACTAAAAGTTAGGATCGTCTTCCCCGATTCGCAAGAACTGGAAAAATTGCTGTTTAACAAGGGAACCAACTCCTTCTATGCTTCAGTGGAGAACCGGGAAGAATGCTGCTTGATAAGAAAAGTCCATCCATTAAACATGTCACTTGCAGGATATGAGGCATGGATTTCAGGCATAAGGGCAGACCAGACAGTTAACCGGAAAAATTCGTCGTTAATTGAGAAGAATTTTGATTCAAGTGGCAGAACGAAGATAAATCCCCTTTTATCGTGGACAAGATCAGATGTATGGGAATACATAGAAAAAAACAAAGTGATTTATAACGAACTATACGACAGAGGATTTGCCAGCATTGGATGTTCACCCTGCACGAGGCCTGTTAAAGAAAGCGAATCAGAAAGGGACGGAAGATGGTGGTGGGAAAACGGCCAGAAAGAATGCGGCATTAATGTGAGGAAATGACTATGGCAACCAAACCGCATGGTGGGAAACTGGTCAACAGGCTGACCGATAAACTGCCGGACTGTGGTTCGGTGCTGAATATATCAACACAGAACGCATTAGATCTTGCAAGAATTGCAGACGGTAGCTATTCTCCACTGACAGGTTTTATGAATTCCGATGAGCTGCGGAGTGTCACTGATAATATGGAGCTCCCAGGAGGTGAAATCTGGCCGATTCCTATCCTCCTTCAGGTAAACGGCAGATACTCTTTTTCTGCTGGAGACAGAATTGCTTTGAGGTATAACGGGGAGAAAGTTGGCTGCATCGATGTTTCTGAAGTATACAATGCAGATATGAAGCGAGTAATTCTCAAGACTTATGGAACAATCGATCCTGCTCACCCAAACGTAAACCAGACATTGAGGCAGGGAAGCAGAATTATCGGAGGAAATATTTTAGCCTTGAAGAAAGATGAAACAGCTAAGTTAACAAGTCCAGAAGCCATAAGAAAATTATTCAGGGAGAGGAAGTGGGAGACAATAGTTGCATATCAGACCAGGAATCCACCACATATGGCTCATGAGTATATTCAGAGGCTGGCAATGGAACTGACAGACGGACTATTTATCAATCCTGTAGTCGGTGAACTGAAGACAGATGATTTCAGCCAGGATGATATCATGGGCGCCTACAGACTGTTTGTGTCGAAATATTATCCGGATAATAAGGTAGTTCTGAGTCCATTAATGATTTCTATGAGGTATGCAGGGCCGAAGGCTGCACTCTTTTTAGCGATAGTCAGGAAGAATTATGGATGCACCCACTTCATCATCGGCAGAGATATGGCTGGGGCGGGTTCTTTCTATCGCCCTTATGCTGCTCAGGAGATGCTTGAAAATTATGACATAGGCCTGCAGGTAATAAAAATAAGGGAGGCATTCTTCTGCCGACAGTGCAATTGCATGGCAACCGAAAACACCTGCCGTCACCCCTTAAGCAATAGAGAAAGCATGAGCATGACAGAAATTAGAAACAGGATAAGATCTGGAATTCCTGTTCCAGAGATAATGATGCGCTCTGAAGTCACGGCGTTTCTTTCATCAAGGCACTCAAAAAAGTCTTTTGTGGAAATGTTATAGGTGAATTAAAGAAAATACCATCCTCAGTCACCAACGTATATTATTGAAGAACCAGTAAAATCAAACCCGAATTTTTCTTCCCTTAGTTCCTTCATCTTATTCACTATGTTTTCTCTTTTATCGGGATCAACGACTAGGAGAAGAAAACCACCACCGCCTGCACCAACCAGTTTACCGCCATATGCACCTGCCTCCTTGGCTCTTGAATAGAGTTCAGATATTGTATGATCTGTGATGCCGTCAGCAAGAGATGACTTCAGTTTCCAGTTAAGGTCCATTAATCTCCCCGCTTCCTCAATGTCTCCTTTGTTCAGGATTGCAGGAAATTCGCTGGCAATATCCCTCATCTTCTGGTATGTCTCAATTTTTTCCTTCATGTTAAGGGACTGCCTCTTATGTATCTCAACAGAGGATCGTGTTTTTCCTGTGAACAACAACAGCAAGCTTTCCTGCAGTTTCCTGATATTGCTTTCATGCATTATGACAGGCTTTACAGTTACACTCTCATCCTGGTTGAAGGTAAATGACCTGATGCCACCAAAGGCGGATATGTACTGATCCTGCTTCCCTCCCGCCTCTTTCAATATCTCTCGTTCTATCCTCACCGCCTCTTCTGCGAGCCTGCGTGCAGATGCAAATTCCCCGATATATGCATGTAATGCATTCAGGAGACTTACGAGAAAGGTGCTGCTCGATCCCAGGCCTGTTCCCTGTGATGGTATATCAGAAATGCTCACTATCTCTATTCCACCATCTATGTTCAGGAGCTTAAGAGCTTCCCGCACTGTCGGATGCCGGATCTTGTCAATGGAATCAACTATTTCTGTCTGTGAATAGCTTACCCTTATATGCGAATCAAATTTTTTATTGACCAGTACGAAAATGTACTTGTTGATGGCAGCAGATACGCATATTCCCGGGCCATGGTTTCGATAAAAGTCTGCAATGTCAGTGCCGCCGCCGACGAATGTGATTCTTAACGGCGATCTGGCCATAAACATTGAATTTCCGCTCATTTTACACCATAATATCTCATTAATTTTTCCAGGCCTTCGTCAAGTGTGACGGTTGCCTTGAAACCAAGTTTCTCCTGAGCCTTTTCTGT
>JAJZOT010000207.1 GCA_021847855.1 Thermoplasmata archaeon
AATCTGGGTAAATATGGTATTAATGCCATAGCAATGTCTTCTGCCATACAGGAATCTTTCCTCGTTCTGTTCATTCTGTCTTCATTCACTATAATTTCGGCATTCTTCATCTATGGTCGCCTTCCACATGTGTCTCGTGAATTTAAAGACAGCCCCCCGTAACCATAGACATAATGTGTGTTCTGCTGCAACTAATGCAATCAGGTTTACACGTTCCATTTTGGACTTGATTACACCTATAATGAAGTCCTGTCGAGCCCATTCTATATAAGACATTTTCGTACTGAAAGAGAACAGAATAATCAAAAGGATTAATGAAAATATGGCAATCAATTATGCCTGTTTATTAGGATGAAGATTCTCCCGGGCGATTCTATGAATATGTGACAAAGTCGATTCAGGCGACCATGTTATACGCTACAATAAAGATACCATGAGACCATCGGAAGGGCACGAATATCAAGCTATGATTATCAGATCCAATTTAGTTATATATGGTACCATAACTATATATCTGAGATAAAAAATAAATACGTATTATGACATGTTATAGCATGGCAAGGTATAAATTTAATAACAGCGGATTGACGCTCGATAAACTGTTTGATCAAACACTGGTCAGGCGTCCGGAAGGCATCGTAAAAGATCTATCGTTATCGGCAAGCTTCGAGGACTTTTATAATGATATTGTTTTGTATTCCTCTGCCATTAACCGGTTTATTGGGAAAGACAATGTCGTTTCAGTGATGTGCTGGAACAACATAGATTTCGCGAAGATGATGTATTCGATTCCATTGTCCGGCAACGTGATTCACCCTGTGGATGTCCGGCAGTCTCCTGATCAGATACTGGAAACTATGAGGCAGGCAGGAACAAAATATATCTTTGCATCTCATGATTTTTTACCATTCGTAGAAATGAGTGTTTCTAAGCAAGTCGTAAAAGATGGAAATGTAATGATGATAGATCGAAATCCAATCGACGAGAAATACAGTTCTTTCTATGAGAAAATCAATAAAACTGTGAATTCTTCCATTCCATCAATAGATGAAAATACGATAGCCTCAGTTCTTTTCACATCGGGAACGACTGGTAAACCTAAAGGCGTCAGATATCGCCATAGAGATATCGTGTTGACTATATGGGCTATGCTGACGAACCTTTCTGCATTTTCTGGACCGGCTAGATTGAACTCTGACGACCGTATTATGTCCCTCATACCATTCTTCCATCTCTGGTCATGGGGAACTCTTTTCATGTCAACTATGATAGGATCAGATTACATTATGAGCGGTAAATTCGATGTTTCAAAAACCTTAGAAATCATGCAAAAAGACAAGATCACATGGATGAGCATGGTACCAACGATGTTCAATTCTCTCTCCGTGGAAAAATCAGATAATCCATTTAAAAATGTCAAGATTCTGATTGGCGGATCTGCAATTCCATCAAGCATAATCCATTACGCGACGAACCACAATATTGAGTTAACCGGCATATATGGATTTACAGACGGACTTGGAGCTGCAATAGGAACTGCGGAAAATTGTGATGTACCCCATAAGGAACAATGCCTGCATAGGGCGGTGGATAAAATTACACCCCTTGTAATGACGGAGTTTGAAACGGAAGGAGAAAATTCAGAGATAAAATTCAGATCTTCCTGGCTCCCTTCTGGATATTTCAACCTTAAAGACGAAAATGGGACTGCCTATAGGGAGGGGTGGTTCTATCCGGGTGACGTAGGCACTGTATCCCGTGAGGGGATAAAGATAACTGATAGAATAAAGGATCTGATCAAGAGCGGGGGTGAATTCATACCAAGCGCAGAAATTGAGTATTATATTACAAATCTACCCGAAATACTTGATGTGGCAGTTATAGGTTACCCGGATGAAAAGTGGGGTGAACGCCCAATCGCATTGTACCGCACAAAACAGGGTTCAAATATAGAAGAATCAAGAATCAGGGAATACCTTACCTCGATTGTAAATGAGGGGGCTATAAAAAAATGGTGGATTCCTGATCGCTACATCCGGATTGATAACATGCCAATGACGGGGACAGGGAAGATTGATAAAAAAGCTCTCAAGAATATGATCTCAAACCAGATCCATAGCAATACTAAATATTTATAAGGTATAATAGGGTGAAACATTATGAAATTCGATTTTTCGAATGTATTTTTAAGCAAAGGAGTTAATTACTTCAGCGATGATAAGATATTAAAGAACACGCTGAGATATCTGGGGTACCATGAAAATAAGAATCTCGAGGAAATTGGCAGATACGTTTCAAATGAAATGATAGAAGATTCTATGTTCATTGACCATTACGGAAATCCGGTCATGCAGATGTGGAGTGTCCTCGACAAAAGAATCGATGGTGTATGGATATCGAGGACACATGGGAATATGATCGACAGGCTTCTGGATCTTGGTGTTGTTTCCAGTATTGTAGAAAGGAATGATCTTATGTTTCATTTCATATCAGGCTATCTCATCTCAGATTCTGGATTATTCTGCACCCTGACGCTTACGGGACAGACAGCCTATGGAATAAAGAAGTACGGTCAAAATCGCCTGGATCATTTTTTGCGACATTATATTAACAAGGATCACTGGCTGGGAGCAACATATTATACTGAGATTCAGGGTGGCAGTGACCTTGGTTCTAATGAGACGGTATCCGTTAAATCCGGTGACAAATTTATCCTGAACGGAGAAAATAAATATTTCGCAAGCAATGCAGGGCTAGCGGACGGTGCAATTGTCACTGCAAGGATCGAGGGTTCTATGCCCGGAGCCAAGGGTATATCCGTCTTTTTTGTCCCGACGTTGAAATCGGATGGGAGCCGCAATTATGAAATAAGGAGAATAAAGGAAAAGTTGGGCACCATAATGGTTCCCACGGGCGAAGTCGTATTGAAAAATTCAGAAGGCTATATCCTAGGCGATGAAAAGATTGGCATATACGTGGCAATGGAGATTCTTGAGATTTCCAGGATAGATGATGCTCTTGCCGCAGTCGGAATAGCTCGAAAGGCACTGTGGGAAGCTTACTTATATGCAAACAGGAGAACTGCTTTTGGTAAGCCATTAATAGAACATCCTCTGATGCTGAGGGATCTGATAGAGATGGAAGCCGAGGTTGAAGCGTCTGAGGTACTTTCTCTTATTGCAGCTGACATGTTTTCAAAAGCTTCAGATCTCAGACCGCCATACGATGATGAATATCATCTCGCCAGAGCCTTCACGCACATGGCAAAGAACATAGCTTCCTGGTCAAGCGATTACGTCACCAGGTACTCAATGGAGGTTTTCGGAGGCAAAGGCTTTCTGGAAGAGTTTCCGGTGGAAAAGTTTCACAGGGATTCAATCGTAACTTCTTTATGGGAAGGAACCAGCAACATTCAGGCACTTGATTTTCTTGAACTTGTGAGAAAAAAGAATATCGATGAAAAGCTGTTCTCTTTAATATCATCCATTATAATGAAGCTGAAGCCGGAAAACGCAGATATATTAAGAAAAGCCTTTGATACTGCCTATGAACGCATAAATGGCATGAAAAAGTCTGGAAATAATGAATACTTTGCTAAAGATATGCTCAACATGCTTGGATATCTATCGGCCACTGCATTCATGCTTTCCATATCAGAGAAAACCGGGAGCCGGGAAATGGAACTGGCCTCCAGAATTTACTGTTATAGGCACTTTGAGTCAGCTTTTCCATCAGATTTAGAGTTCTCGTCCTTCGGTGAAATGCTTGGATGGATGAATTCATGGAAGGAAAATAGAAGTGTCGTTGAGCAGAAATAACAGCAATAAAGATAGTTGTTTCAAAACTCAATTTTCAATTACCATTATAATTTTAAAATAAAAGTAAGTATAAAAATTGGAAAGTATCATTAATACAAGTGGGTGACTCTAATATTATCATGTCAATAAAGCTGACCTGGAAAATAACAAACTAACGTTTTTAGTGTGTGTTAAAATTGAAGATGACCATAATCTAAACGCGCCTGGACTCCAGGAAGTACATCTGCCAAAAGGAAATTATGTCAGAGAAAGAATTGCAGACTGGAAAAAACCTGAGTCAAATACCGTTTATTATCGATAAAATATCTGCTGATAATTTAGTTGATCCTGAAAGGTACATAATCGAATTTTATAGGAGTGAGAAAGAGCTTTTTCTGTTGATACCAATGGAATGACTTGCTTCTACTCCATAAAAGAAATGCATGGTTCCCTGACATTCATAAATCTAAAATTGAACGGGGTTATCGTTTCTGAACCGGAATTGGCATAAATTCAGT
>JAJZOT010000208.1 GCA_021847855.1 Thermoplasmata archaeon
AAAGGATGCAAAAAATGAAATTATGATAGCTGTAGTAATGAGTTTCTTCAAAAGCGGCACTGAAAGCATTAAATAAACATGTTAATATAGTATAAAAAACTCTTGCTTTTGGATTTCTCATGTTTTAACGACCTACAGGTTTTGTGGTCTGATCAAGAAGAATGTAGAACACCTTTCTTAAATTTTCAATTAGTATCTCGCCTCAACTTCTTGATTTTCAAATCTTTCCCGGAATTCCTTGTGGTTTGGGAAATTTATAATTAACCTCAGTTGTGGATCTTTAATGGATGTATGCGGTTTATATTAGTTGTAGTCCTATGCTTTTTTTCTAATCACTCCCGATACGCCTAGAAATTTCCAGTATTGGTTTTGTTACAGGTATTCCGTCTTGACAAAGTTGTGGAAAGATTTAATATTACCATTATAACCGCTCTTTGCTTATATATATCTCAGGCTGTATTCCAAGGATTTGTGGCATTTCTTATCTGGCGTTGACAGAGGTGATGATATCACATCCCATTTCCTTCACTTTGTGAAGGCACACAGGAGAGAAGTTTTTCTCTACCTTGAAAACAGTGATGCGGAGAAGACCTCAGATCTGGCTGGACGGCACTTCTCAGGAATGCCATGGCTGTTCAAGCATCGGTTAAAGACGAAAGAGGGGGTTGTTAAGGCATCCTACTGGCATCACAGGTACCTATCAACGTAAATGTTACAATGTCGTATATTCGTGAGTATGTCAATGTAGTGTTAACAATACGATTTCTTACGTCTAATACGAGATATTATGAGAGTTTCCTATGAAAAGACGGGTGGAACTTCCGTTATAATACCCATGAATCTTGACTTCACTATTCCTCCGTGTTTCCCGGAGCCAATATTCTCTCCGGTTCTTTTTTCCCCTTTTCTTGTCCTTATTCCATATACTGGACATTTTGCATGAGTAATACCTCTCTCTGAGGACCCTGATCTCTAAACCACCTGTCTTGCATATTCTCATAAGGACCGAAGTATGGCCTTATTACACAGTATGGGGATTATGATGATGTGAATCTTTTGTTTCAATGTGAATTATCCGAAATTCTATGGCAGTAAGGAATCCAGTGCAAAAATTGGCATGACCCATTATGTTAGGAACTAAGAGCCAATGGTCAATTAAAACTGCGAAGATAGAGGAGGGCGAATCTGAAAAGTGGATTATCCAAAATACCCCAGATCGTCTTTAGGTTGGGTTCTTCCCTGAACGTCTTCCTGCATTTTTTCGGTTATCTGTTCAATCTGCTTGCTTCTCTCCTCAAGTTCCTTCATGTCTACGTTCACGTCCAGAAGGGATGAAAGTACCTTTACCAGTTCCCTTGCCCCTTTGGGATCAGCGAAGTAGCCTGAGGTTTCCCCCATAAGGCAGGCACCGCGGATATTGAAAAGCTCCATTGCCATACCGAGTATTACACCGGCAGATCCAACAATCCCACCACCTGGCTCTCCCTTTGGAAATACAACCCCGTAATCCTTGAGCAGCTTCACGAATTCCACACCAGTAACTGCCCCGAGAACCCTGGGAGATTCAACTATTTTCCCCGTGCTGTAGCCACCAAGGGTATAAAGGGCAGAAACGTTCAGCCTCTGTGCAAACTCCAGGATATTGTAGGAAAGTTCATACTGACCCTCCTGCGTTGATCCCTGGAAATCACCCACGAGCACCAGCAGGTCGTTTTTACCCTTCGGTATTTTTTTGTAATATATGGAGTTCCTTACAAGGTGGACCACACCATCCTCGCCAATGAAAACCTGGGGCGGGAAATACTGCGAGAAAATATCTGCCATCTTTTCCATCTTCATTTTCTCAATGAGGTACTCTGCAGCGATCTTTCCAACGTTACCAATGCCCGGAAGACCCCCTATTAGCACAGGGTTGTTGAGTCTGGGCCTTTTATACTGATTAACTACTATTTTTTCCATTCATCTCACTCTTAAGTTCCATTATCCTGTATTTCTGGAATCTGTCCACAGGGGAATATTTCGGTGGTATGGCAGGATCGGTCTCCAATCCACATTTACCGCAATGATCTTCCAGCGTATAAGTATTGCATTTCCGGCATTTTCTTATGAGTGAATTCATCCCTCACGGCTTCCTTACGAATTCAACCACAACGCCATTCTTTTTTGAACTGTCGGTAACTGCCTGAACAGCCCTTTTCAGTGAATCCTCAGCTGCCTTATAATCCTTGTCTGTCACAGTTATCCTGTATCTCGGAGCACCCGCATACTGTATTTCAGCCCCCTGTTTTTCACCCTCTTCCATGGAATCCTTGATCAGTTCAACTCCGTTGGAAGCAAGGGAATACGCCTCTATGAATCCTCCGATCTTGACGTAAGGAACCACAATATTTTCCCGGGCAATTCTCTGGAAAACTGTTTTCCATTCAGCGTTGACCTCTGGAAGCCAGTCCTCTGAGGCTGCAGCCTCTTCGAATGCATTGTAAAGATTTAAAAACTTCTTTTCCAGTTCAATCCCAAATTCATTGTAGCATTCCTCTGGGGATTTTTTAAGCGCCTTTGCAACTATTTCAAACAGTTTCTGGGATTTCTGTTCATTCTTCCATTCAGATATCTTCTCTCTTCTCTGGTGTTCATTTGCCCTTTTCAGGGAGAGATCAACATAACCTCTTGCATTATCAACATTGAGGACCTTGCATACTGTTCTCTGACCTTCCCTCAGGTAATCCTTGATGTGTTTGACCCAACCGGTGGCTACTTCAGCTATATGAATAAAACCCTCTTTTCCGGGATATTCATCAAGTTTCACATTGGCCCCGAAATTCCTTACCTCTTTTATGGTGACCACAACAAGGTCCCCGACTTCAGGCAAATTCTTTCTCATCAGAGAACTCCTGTTACCTCAGAAGTTGTTTCCAGTGTTCCGCCAGTTGGCCTGGCCATGGTCGATCCACAGATGTTACAGACCACGACGCTGGAAATCTTCGTATAGGTAATCTGCTCGTTCCCACAGTCCTTGCACTTGAGCTTTATGAATTTGTTACCTATGCTCTTCAGTTTTACAAATTTCTGTTCCACCATATTACTGAACCTCCACGAGTTCGAATTTCTTTGCCCTTATTCCCTTTGGAGTGGTTGCCTTTTTACATACGAGGCATCTCAGTCTCAGGGGAACCCTCTTTGTAGGTTTTTCCCTTCCCTCGTACTTTGGTCTTGGAAAACCTCCGTATCCTGACGTCGCTCTTCTGAATCTTCTCTGTCCCGCCTTGAACTCACTTGCCTTTTTCTTACGTACTCTTTCGACCTCATGTACTGTGTGTTTCTTGCATCTTGGACAGTAAGCTTTAATCTCCTTTGGCATTTTCAATATTTTCACCTTTTGTATGACATTGACCGGCTATTTGCATTTCTGGTGAATTTTATGCATAATAACTACGGCAAAGTAAAAACTATATTGTCAGGATCAATATAAGTTTTAAGCGTATTTGCAATTCCAACATTTATGTGGACGGAAGAAATGTACACATCCTGGAAACTCTCTTAAATGTATATTGCATTAGCATGGCATGCGCAGGAGATTGTTTTACATCGGGCTCGTAGTACTGGTTACAGGTATAGTGCTGATGGTGGTCGGAACTGCGCTTGTAGGCGGTAAGCTGGTAACAGGAAATACCTTTTCACAGATGGGTCCTGATGAATTTGTAACCTCAAATATGGAATTCAAGGGGAGCACTTTTCTCCTTGTGACAAATTCATCTCCCAATGTTTCTCTCGTCAGGACATCAGATCTTTCTCTTGCAGGATCTGGAAATATATCGAATTATGCAATCAATTCCACCATCTCTCTATCCACGGACAGAGCCTATGAAATGGGATCTGGAAATTACACACTGGTGTTCTTCGGAAAGTCAGCACCTCATATAAGTTATGAATATATACCACAATCTCTTGAATATCTTGCGTCCATTGAAGTTGCCGGAATAATATTGGGGATCATTGGATTCATCATAATGATAGCAGCAGCTTTCCTGAAAGAAAAACCAAAGGAGGACGACATAATGAAACAATTTGAAAACCTGTGATCCTGTTTCATGCAGATCTTCGCTCCATTTGTTCCTTGTTTTCTTATTCCTGTTTAGAACGTTGCCATATAAGAGAAAATGGAAACCTGGTCGATTGCCTTTATTGTGCTGAATTATTTTCCTGAAAAAAGTTAAAGATAATGTTAAATAGATTTTTACAATGCATCGCCTGAATTTAAATGCCAAAACAACAGTCAAATATTGCCAGACCCATG